>NZ_JBPLZQ010000014.1:0-3657 GCF_054018175.1 Geoglobus sp. | reverse complement strand
CCTCCTCGTGAGACTCTTGTGCAGCCTCTGGTACAGCTTGTATTCAACTTCGAATCTCTCCCTTACGAGGTCATCAACGTCAATGTTTGTGAGAAACACGGCTCTTCTGCCCATCCTCAGCACCCGGTGAAATTCATCGAGAGCACTGCTGTAAAGCTCGTGAATCTCACCGAGGCTCTTCGTGGACTGCAGATAGGGGAAGTCCGTGACGATACCGTCAACGCTCTCTTCTCTGAGACCCATGCTCTTCACGTCACCGATCATTACATTTCTTGGAAGTCCGTAGTACTGCAGGTTAATTCCGCAGCCCTCCGCTATGACTCTGTATGCCTCAATTCCCACGAATTCCAGCCCCATGAGGCCAGCCTCAACCAGAATTGTGCCAGTGCCGCACATCGGGTCGAGTATTGTGCCGTCTTTAATGCCTGTAATGTTGACCAGGCTCCTCGCTATCCTTGGCAGAATCGCTCCCGGTCTGAAGAACGGTTTTAGGTCTGGCCTTCTCAGCAGGAACTGCTTCCTGTCAGTCTCGTGCATAAGAATTCCTGCATGAATTCTGTCAGAGAAGTAAACCTTAACCACGTGATCGGGCTTTGAAACACTTATCTCTGCCCCTCTCCTCCAGAGAATCGCCCCGAGTTCCCTCTCGAGCCTGAGAGAGTCTGCCTTTTTCCCTCCGATGTTCCTGACCCTCACGCAGATCTTCCCTTCAGGAATTTCCATCTGTTTAAAGTGCTCCTTCAGCTCTTCAGGACTCGCGCATGAGAACAGGTGCTCGCTAACCTCGTGGATGAGCCCGAATCTGTGGAAGTATCCGGATATTTCCTCAGAGCATTCTCCAGCCACAATCTGGATGTCAGCGCTTTCAGTGTGGCCATCAAAAACGTTCAGAAACGTCTCAGCTTCTATTCTGGCAAGCTCCTCGAACTCTCCGCTCAGATAAAATATCAGCCTCATCCCCGCATTTCCTTTATTTTCTCCGCAAGTCTGATCATCAGTTCGGTTTTCTTCAATTTCTTCTCAACTCTGATCCGGCCCCCCTCCTCCCACCAGCACCGGGGGTACTTTTTCTGCTCCACGTCATAGCTGAGACCGAGAGCCTCGCATGCTTTTGCAAGCTCGTCCAGCTTCACGTTAGGGACGGCAAACCTTCTGGGGATCTTCCTCCCCTCGCTCCTGCTCTTCTTTTTGTCAATGTTGACCGTCCAGATTACGTAACTACTTCCTCCTTCTTGCAAGCTCATCGTAAACTTCCTCCAGACTTATTTCCAGTTTTGAAAGCAGAACGAGTAGGTGGTAGAGCAGATCCGCCACCTCGTAAACGATTTCCTCTTTTTTCCCGTCCTTTACGGCCAGGATCACTTCTGTCGTCTCCTCGCCGAGCTTCTCCAGTATGCCGTTTATCCCCTTCTCACCGTAGAGGAGTCCTGCAGTGTACGAGCCTTCGACCGGATTCTTCTTCCGCTCCTCTATGATCCCGTAAAGCTCCTCCAGCATGGCGATCACTTTGAGTTCTTGAACGTTATCTCGACAAGGGGATGGGGAACGTCCTCTATGATCTCGATGTCCCTGATGGATTTAATCTTTTTCTTCCTGACGAGCTTCTCCATGCCGAGCTCCACATTTTCAGGGACTTCGAGAATGTATGCATCGAGCTTCTCCATGCCGATCTTTTTAGCCGCAACCGCTCTGTGGTGTCCATCCACCAGAAAGAGCTTGCCACCCTTTTTTATTACCACAACTGGCTCCGCAAGCCCCCTCCTCAGCTCATATATTCTGCCTCTCAGCTCGTCTGCGTAAATCTTGGTCTGGGTGGGGATCAGCCTGTCCACCTCAACTTCTCCGTTGTAAACCCTCACTTTTGTGCCGTGGACTTTTTCGATGGTCTCCTTCAGTTTCGACACTTTTGTCGGATCGGCTCTTTCAATCTGACTTCTGATTATATCTGTGTTGGTGATTATGCCCTTAATCCTGCCTTTATCGTCAACTACCGGCAATTTTGAGTGTCCGGTTCGGAACATAACTCTTGCAACGTCTTTCAGGTCCATGTATTCTCTTGCAACGTAGAGTGATCTGGTCATCACGTCTTTAATCCTGGCATTCAGGTCTTTTCTAAGCAGATCCATTGACGAAATGTACCCCACAAGCTTTCCGTTTTCGTCCACAACAGGAAAACCGTCATGACCTGTTTTCTCTATTATGTCTATTGCTTCTTCAACAGTATTGTCGGGCCTGAGCGTGATGACATTTCTTGTCATGTAGTCGGCAACTTTCTGCTTCACAGGAAACATGAAAAAAGAGAGGTATATTTAGTTTCTCATTTCAGGGTATCGTGGTAGTGTCTGATGCGATCACCGTTGCTGGGCTCATCTTGGTGAGACTGTCCAGAAATTCATTTACCTCAGGAGTATCTGCACCTCTCAGGTCTTTCAGGAAACGATCTGACACTGACTGGTAGATCAGCTCCGCTCTGACCTCAAATGGGCCACTGTATCCGGCGACATTTATTATGTAGCTGACCGTATCCTCTCCGCCTGTGAAGTCCGGGTCTTCCGATGCCTTGCCCTTAACAGCTATATCCGGGATGGCTTTAGCGACATCGAAGCCCCTAGGGGGTATGCGGTTGTCCTTGATGTAGTCTGCAGCCCTTAGCAATGTGGATGTCACCTCCCCGTTGACATCGACCATCACGGCTTCGTAAATCTGAACATCATCCTCGCTCGTTATTGTGTCGTGATGGGGTTCGTAGGGCTCTTCCTCTCCGGCGATCCTGCCGTTCTCCAGCTTACCAGACTCGAAAACGACATTGCCATCTCCATCGGTCACGACCAGGTGGATCCATGCCCTCCTTGATGGAAAACCGGTGGGGAACTTGTGGCCGGCACCGTTTTCCACCTTTACATCAACCTTGAGCTCGTCCCCATCTCTGCTGGCAGTAACTATTTTCAAGTTTATGAGTGACCTGAGCATTTCCCTGGCTTTATCTGCGCCATTCTGTGCTCCGAGCATATCGAGCATCTGAACATTTGCTCCGGCAAATACGTGCCGGAAGAACGGGCTCCTTTCTGGAAGGTTTGGAGGCATCGTTGAGACTCTCACACCCTCTGTCTGGGGCATGTGGCAGCTCTGGCAGGGTTTTTCCGGACTGTATTTGCTGTTCAGCCATTCCAGGTATGGCGTCTGTTCGGGAAACTCTCCGGCAACGTTACCCTCGTCATCAATGAATGGCGTGTACAGCGTGTGGCACGTGGCACATAACTCGGCTTTTCCAATGTGTTTGCCAAGCTGGGGTATGTATCCCACGCTGTTTACCATTGGTCTCACTCTTACAGGCTCAAAAGGACCAAAGATGATTCTGTCCGGCTTTTTGGTTTTCGTGTCTATCGTATACTTTCCGCTGAAGCTTTCCTTCTTGCCGAGATTATCCGGGAGTATCTGGTGACACAGTGTGCACGAAACACCTTCGATGGCGAGGGAGTGCATTTCGCTCTCTGCGTTCAGGAACGACCCCACATTCACCTCAACTCCGTCTGCATGTGCCTGAACGCTGGCCATCGGCATGTGGCATCTGGCACATTTCTCGTTTATCACGTCTGCAAGCTCCGGGAACTTTGCAATTTCAGCGCTGACCTTAGCTCTCCAGTAGGGGTCCTTTGA
>NZ_JBPLZQ010000013.1:0-3130 GCF_054018175.1 Geoglobus sp. | reverse complement strand
GGTGCTGGATCTGTCGGCACGGGCAAGAGGTATCCGGAGAGGTCTCTTATACTGGGCGTACCTGCAAGGGTGGTCAGGGAGTTAACGGATCAGGAAGTGGAGCTGATAGAGAGGAGCTGGAAGGAGTACCTGAAGCTCAAGGACAGGTACCTCGCCAAACTGCTTTAGACGACCCTAATTTTTCTCTCATAATCATTTCTTTAGAAACATTTTTATAGGAGGACATCAATAGTACATTGTCCGACAACTGGGGGACAGAATACCACCCATGGCATCCATAGGGTGGCGGCGGGGAGACGGCGGGGGGACTGTGTCCTCCCCTTTTTCGTTTAAAAAGGAGCTGAAATAATGAAGATGAAAAAGATCTCCATACGAATCACGGATCAGCAGTACGAGTTTATCGAGTCCCTCGTTGCTATGGGGGACTATGCGAACGTCAGCGAGGTGATCAGAGAGGCCCTCAGGCTCTTCATGGTCCACAAGAAGAAGGAGCTGAAGGAGCTCATGGGTGATGAAATAAAGTGGATGGGGGAGAATGTATGAAGTCGTTTATTAGGGAGGCGCAGGAGTATTATATGAAGGAGTTGCAGAGCAGGGTGGACAACTTCTCGTTTGAGGAGTTCGGAACGCCAAACATAGTGGTTGTGGGTTGTGGTGGTAGTGGAAACAACACGGTAAACAGGCTGAAGAACCTGGGTGTGGATGGTGTGACGACGATAGCGATAAACACAGACAGGCAGCACCTCGAAATGATAAAGGCTGACAAGAAGGTTCTGATAGGCAGGAGCATCACAAAGGGACTTGGGGCCGGAGGCTATCCCGAGATCGGGAGGAAGGCTGCCGAGCTCGCGAGGGGGACCTTGGAGGAGCTCCTGTCAGGCGCTAACCTCGTTTTTGTCTGTGCAGGACTCGGTGGAGGTACCGGTACAGGATCTGCTCCGGTTGTTGCGGAGATAGCCAAAAAGCAGGGTGCGATAGTCATAGGAATGGTTCAGACGCCCTTCAGGGTCGAGAGGGCGAGGATAGGAAAGGCCATGGAGGGTCTGGAGGAGCTGAAAAAGCACGCCGACACGGTCATAGTGCTGGACAACAACAAGCTCCTCGAGTACGTGCCAAACCTGCCCATCGAGCAGGCGTTCAGCGTGATGGATCAGATAGTGGCCGAGACGATAAAAGGCATAGTGGACACGATAACCAAGCCGTCGCTCATGAACATCGACTTTGCAGACGTCAGGGCGATAATGGAGCACGGCGGTGTTGCGGTTATGCTCGTCGGTGAGGCAAAGTCCCAGAACAAGGCGAGCGAGGTTGTGAGGGACTGCCTCTCCCACCCGCTGCTGGAGGTTGACTACCGCGGAGCGACCGGAGCGCTGATCCACATAACCGGCGGGCCCGACCTCACCATAAAGGAGGCTGAGGAGATAGTGAACAACCTGACGTTCGAGATCTCTGACAATGCGATGGTGATCTGGGGAGCGAGGATATCCAAGGAGTTCGAGGGAATAGTGAGGGTGACGGCGATAATGACCGGCGTGAAGCCGGAGAAGATCTTCAGCGTCGAGGAGGAGTACGCCCGCTACACCCACGGTGGCAACGGAAAAAAAGCTGAGGTGCAGGCGTACAGCTCGAACGGTAGGCAGCCTGTACCGTCGATGGTGGCGAAGAACTACAACGGCATCGACGTGCTCTGAAACAAACCCTTTTATTCATTTTTGCACCTCTTTTTTACATGCTCGTCGAATTATCTGTCGTTCCGATCGGCGTTGGAGAGTCGCTCAGCGAGTACGTTGCCGAGGCTCTGAAGGTCATAAGGGGAAGAAAACTCAGGTACGAGCTCTCGTCAATGGGCACGGTTGTCGAGCTTGAAAGTTACAGGGAGCTGGGAGAGCTCATGCAGGAGATAAACGACAGGCTCGTGGAAATGGGGGCTGGAAGGGTGTACATGGTCGTGAAGGTGGATTACAGAGTAAAAGGTGGAAGCATAGAGAGCAAGAAGAGATCTGTAGAGGAGAAGCTCAGGCAATCTCCCTGATCTCTTCGTAGAGGTCCCGGATTATCTCAAGGTAATCTGCTTTACCCTCCTCAACCTCGTCCATCTTCTCCTCAAGCAGCTTCGTCCTCTCCTCGGAGACGAACTTCCCGTAGTTCTCAGAGAGATAGTCGAACACCTTTCTTCCAGTGTCGGTTGGAATGATCTTTCCGTTCCTCTCGATGACGTACTTTCGCATAAACAGCTTCTCCACTATCGTCGCGTATGTGGAGGGCCTGCCTATGCCCTTCTCCTTCATCAGGGTTATTATATCAGACTGGGTGTAAAGCGGGGCCTTGGGAACTGTGAGAATTCTGGCCCTGACCTTCCTCACCCCCTCAGGAAGCTCCTCCCTGACCCAAACTGACCTGTAAAGCTCGTAAGCTCTCCCCTCTGCCCCAACCACTCTCTCTTCCTCGAATTCCCTTCCATTGGCCTTTATCCTGTATCTGACCACCACGACCCTGTAGTTCCCGCACTGGCTGGCCATGAACCTTCTGAAGATGAGGTCGTACAGGGCGAGGTGCCTCCTCGTAATCCCCTCTACCTGGATCACTCCCTCCTGAATCAGCCTCTGCAGATCGTACCTGTCGATAGGCCTTGTGGGCCTTATGCACTCGTGCGCTCCCTCCCTCTCCCACTTCCTGCCGTGGAAGTCCTCTCCGAGGTACTCCTTGGCGATCCTCAGCCCGGCGTCACTGACAGTCGTCGAGTCAGTCCTGTGGTACGTTATGAGTCCGCTCTCGAAGAGCTGCTGCGCGAGCCTCATCACCTCAACTGCGGACATCTTCAGAATCGCGTTGGCATCTCTCAGCATCGCATCTGTTGTGTAGGGAGGAAGGGGTGTTCTCTCCTCCTCTCTCCTCTCAACGGCCTCTATCTCGATGGTGAACTCCTCCAGGTCGAGGTCGTCTATGTACATCCCGAGCTCCTCCACGTAGGCCACCTTCTTTTTCTGCTTATTTTCATCGGCCCTCTCGATTATCCAGCCGAGTACGGGCGTCTGGGCTCTTCCTGCAGACAGGTTCCTGTTATCGAACCTCTCCCACAGCTTCTGGCTCAACACGAAGCCTATCCACCGGTCCTCCACTCTCCTGACGA
>NZ_JBPLZQ010000012.1:0-5997 GCF_054018175.1 Geoglobus sp. | reverse complement strand
CTTGTCCCTGTACGCCACCTCTCTCGGAATGAACCTTCCCGCGATCTCCCTGAGAATGTACTTCCTAACGACGCCATCATCTCTGTTCACCTTGAGGTTCGCCGGAATGGACAGGGCGACCTCTATTATATCGAAGCTGAGGTACGGGGCGATTAACTTTATCTGATTGAAATACGCGAGCTTGTGGTCTCTTATCAGATTGTTTACGCCCAGGTTTCTGATGTCCTCCTCCATTGCTCTCTCGAGGCTCTTTCCTATCATGTTCTCGTACCTCTTGTACCCTCCGAACAGCTCGTCTGCCCCCTGACCGAAGATTATCTCGTCAAATCCGAGTGACCTTGCGTAGTTCATTGCGAGGTATATGGGCACGGCAATGGAGACCTGCAGGGGATTGGTGTCCTCTATTGCTCTGACCACGTCAGTTAGCACAGCTCTTACCGCGTTTTCGTCAAACCTCAGTATGTCCACCTCCCTGCCGAGCAGCTTTGCGGTCTCCTTTATCCTTTCCTCCTCCGATTTCGAGGCGGTCACGCTTATGAGGGGTACGTCGTAAAAGTACGCAAGGAACGAGGAGTCCACACCACCCGAAAAGCTCAGACACGCATTTTCAGTTCTGACTGACTCAAGAGAGGAAATTATTCTCTCTTCAGCCTCATCCCTGTCGAAACTCTGTCTGTCAAAGACATCGTCAAAACCGTAAATTTCCTGCCTGATCACCTCACCGTCGTAACCTATCTCGAGGAGTTCACCCGGCAGGAGTTCGACATGGTCAGGAACGAATTTTTTGAAGGTGGATATTCTCAGGTTCCGGTTGTAGTACAGCGGTTTCGATCCAAGAACGTCCTTTGCAAGGATGACCCTGTCCGATTTGAAAATTACGGCGTAAAACAACCCTCTGACCTCTGACGGCAGGCTGCCTGAAGGGGGTATGTTATCAACTCCCTCGAAGAACGTCAGCCCGTCTTTTTTTGAAGGATACTTCAGCTCGACATCCAGGCTCTTTACCTTTCCGTTTTCGACCAGAGGTGCCACAGTGAGAGACATCGCTTTTTATTCTCGCCTGAGCTCTTTTTAAAATTTGGGTTGGATGAGTGTGAGCGTACCATCCTGGGGTGGAAAAAGGCCGGTGTGCTTTTGTTTCCACTTCAAGGAATTTACTGCATCTCTCTCGAGGGTTTGCCGTTTATGATGTGAGATACCGGAAATCCGAGTGTTTCCACATGAAACGATGGTGGGAGGGTTCGGGGAATTTACAGCACCGTAAATTTTCGAAAGTTATTTAAGACAAAAATCCTGATTTTTCGTTGAAAATAAGGGGGAGGGTTGGCTATGGAGAAAAAAATCAGAGTTCTTGTCGCGAAACCAGGTTTGGACGGTCATGATCGCGGTGCTAAGGTTATTGCGAGAGCATTGAGGGATGCGGGTTTTGAGGTCATATACACCGGCATAAGGAGAACTCCCGCGGAGATTGCGGAGACTGCATTGCAGGAGGACGTCGACGTCGTCGGTCTCAGCATACTCAGCGGTGCCCACCTCGAGCTCGTTCCGCTGATCATGGACGAGCTCAGGAAAAGAGGGCTCGAGCCCAACAGGGACCTCGTCGTGATAGTGGGTGGAATAATCCCACCCGAAGACATCCCCAAGCTGAAGGAGATGGGCGTTGCCGAGGTCTTCGTCCCCGGAACGCCCATGTACGAGATTATCGATTTCATAAAGAGTAGCGTTGGTGAGAAGGTGGTAGCATGATGAAGAAGATTGACCACATCGGTATAGCCGTCAGGAGTCTGGACGAAGCCGTGGAGCTCTACAGAAAGCTCGGCTTCGAGGTTAAGGAGATTGAAGAGGTTGCGGAGCAGAAGGTCAGAGTTGCAATGCTGCCTGTGGGCGAGAGCAAGATCGAACTCCTCGAAGCCACGTCTCCAGACAGTGCGGTTGCCAAGTTCGTGGAGAAGAGGGGAGAGGGTATTCATCACATAGCTGTGAACGTGGAGAACATCGAGGAAGCTCTTGAAAATGCAAGGAAAAACGGGCTTCAGCTGATTGACGAGAAGCCGAGGATCGGTGCGGGTGGGAAGAAAGTGGCTTTTATCCATCCCAAGAGCACGAAGGGTGTTCTCCTCGAGTTTGTGGAGGGATGACCTTGAGGAAGGAACTTCTCGATGAGCTTTACCGCAGAAAGGAGAAGATAAAGCAGATGGGTGGGGGGGAGAGAATAAAGAAGCAGCACGACGCAGGAAAGCTAACCGCAAGGGAAAGGATTGAACTCCTCCTCGATCCCGGCAGCTTCGTTGAGATAAACCCGTTTGTTGAGAAAAGGAACACGGATTTCGGGCTTGATAAGGTTGAGCTGCCAGCGGACGGCGTTGTTACTGGCTACGGAACCATAGACGGTAGGCCGGTGGCAGTATTTGCCCAGGACTTCACGGTGATGGGTGGCAGTCTTGGAGAGATGCACGGATACAAGATAGCCTACCTTCTCGACTTCGCCATGAAGGTCGGGATTCCGGTAATAGGGCTGAACGACTCCGGTGGCGCGAGGATTCAGGAGGGTGTCGATGCTCTCAAGGGTTACGGGGACATCTTCTACAGGAACACGCTCGCGAGCGGTGTCATTCCGCAGATCAGCGTTATCCTTGGTCCGTGTGCAGGTGGTGCGGTTTACAGCCCTGCCATCGGTGACTTCATAGTGATGACCAAGAACAAGGGCTGTTACATGTTCATCACCGGGCCAAACGTCATAAAGACCGTAACGGGAGAGGAGGTTACCCCACAGGAGCTGGGAGGCTGGGAGGCTCACGCGGTAAAGAGCGGAAACGCCCACCTCGTGGCCGAAAATGATGAGGATGCCATGAGGCTCGTCAGAAAGCTCGTCAGCTTCCTGCCACTGAACAACCTCGAAGACCCTCCGCAGGTAGATACGGGCGACAACCCTGCGAGGACGACTCCCGAGATCTACGACATCATCCCGGACGATCCCAACAAGCCCTACGACGTGAGGGATGTGATAAGGGCGGTAGTAGACAACGGTGACTTCTTCGAGATCCACCAGCACTTCGCTCCAAACGCGGTTGTTGGATTTGCGAGGATGGATGGAAGGACGGTTGGAATTGTGGCCAACAATCCCAAGTTCTATGCCGGAACCCTCGACGTGAACAGCAGCGATAAAATCGCGAGGTTCGTCAGGTTCTGCGACGCGTTCAACATTCCCGTTCTGACGTTCGTTGACGTGCCAGGCTACCTGCCTGGAGTGCAGCAGGAGTACGGCGGAATCATAAGGCACGGGGCCAAGGTTCTGTACGCCTACAGTGAGGCGACAGTTCCGCTCGTCACGATCATACTGAGGAAGGCCTACGGTGGCGCCTATCTTGCGATGGGCAGCAAGCACCTCGGTGCTGATGTTGTCTATGCGTACCCAACTGCAGAAATAGCCGTGATGGGTCCGGAAGGTGCGGCCGAAATCGTCTTCAGGAAGGAAATCGCCAAGGCGGAGGATCCGGAGAAGGTGAGGCAGGAGAAGATTCAGGAGTACAGGGACAGGTTTGCCAACCCCTACAGGGCGGCGGCGAGGGGGTACATAGACGACGTCATCGACCCCAAGTTCACGAGGGTCAAGGTGATCTCCGCACTCAGGGTGCTCGAGACCAAGAGGGAGAAGCTCCCTCCGAAGAAGCACGGAAACATCCCTCTGTGAGGTGGTATCATGGGTCTGAATCCAGAGGAATTTGTTGCTGCCGTGGCGGCGATTCACAGATACCTTGAGGAGCACTCGGAGAAACCCATCGAGATAAGGAGGGACATCAGCTACTGGAAGATCGTCTCGAGGGTACCGGGGTGGTAGCATGGTCAGGTACTCGGTGGTGGTCAATGGCAGGAGGTTCGACGTTGAGGTCGAGGAGCTCTCGTCCGGCAGGTTCAGGGTCGTCGTTAACGGGAAGGAAGAGGAGATAGAGCTTTTCGAGGAGAGGAAGGTAGCTGGAGCGAAGGAAAAGGTCGAGACTCAGGTCTCATCTGGAAAGGCTGAGGGCGGAGAAGTCAAGGCGGAGATGTCGGGGAGCGTGGTGAGAATCCTCGTGAAGGAAGGAGATGCCGTGAAGAAGGGGCAGCCAGTTCTTATCCTCGAGGCAATGAAGATGGAGAACGAAGTGGTGTCTCCTTTTGATGGCGTCGTGGAGAGCGTTGAAATCGGAGAGGGCGATAAGGTTCAGGCTGGAGATGTGCTCCTCAGGATAAGAGCTGAGGGTGAGAGCGCATCTGCCGGACAGTCTAAGGCTGTTGAGGGCGATGGAACGCATGTTAAAGCTGAGATGGCCGGCACGATCGTCAGGATAGTCAAGAAAGAGGGCGAGGCTGTCAGGTCTGGAGAGGCTGTAGTGATACTCGAGGCAATGAAGATGGAGAACGAGATCTCCTCGCCGGTAGATGGTGTGGTTTCGAAGGTTTACGTGAGGGAGGGTGATAGGGTTCAGGCTGGAGACGTCCTGTTCTCCGTGTCCTGAGGAGGTGTTTTTATGAACAAGAGAGAGTGGGAGGAGAAATACGTAAAGCCCCTGCTTGAAAAGGCTCCCGAGAGGAAGAGGGAGTTCAAAACGGCAAGTGGCTTTGTTGTCGACAGGCTCTACACTCCTGAGGATGTTCAGGTGGATTACGATTCAAAACTCGGCTATCCGGGCGTTTACCCGTTCACGAGAGGAGTGTATCCCACGATGTACCGTGGAAGGCTCTGGACGATGAGACAGTACGCAGGCTTCGGGACAGCAGAGGAGACCAACAAGAGGTACAAGTTCCTTCTCGAGCAGGGCCAGACCGGGCTCAGCGTGGCCTTCGACCTTCCGACCCAGATAGGGTACGACTCCGACCATCCCATGGCCCTCGGGGAGGTTGGAAAGGTTGGCGTTGCCATAGACACCATAGAGGACATGCAGATCCTCTTCGACGGAATACCTCTCGACAAGGTCTCGACGTCAATGACCATCAACTCCACCGCCGCGCAGATTCTGAGCATGTATGTTGCCGTTGCAGAATCGCAGGGTGTTGACAGGAAGGTTCTGAGGGGAACAGTTCAGAACGACATGCTGAAGGAGTACATAGCCAGAGGGACCTACATCTTTCCTCCTGAGCCGAGCCTGAGGCTTGCGACGGACATAATCATGTTCTGTGCGAGGGAAATTCCAAAGTGGAACTCGATAAGCATCTCCGGGTACCACATGGAGGAGGCAGGTGCGACTCCCGTTCAGGAAGTGGCCTTCACGCTCGCTGACGGAATCGAGTACGTGCAGAGGGTCATAGACAGGGGGATGGATGTTGACGAATTCGCACCGAGGCTCAGCTTCTTCTTTGCCGCGGGAAACAACCTGCTTGAAGAGGTGGCCAAGTTCAGAGCCGCAAGGAGGCTCTGGGCCAGAATAATGAAGGATCGGTTTGGAGCGAAGAACCCGAGGTCCATGATGCTCAGGTTCCACGTTCAGACTGCGGGCTGCACTCTGACAGCCCAGCAGCCAGAGAACAACATAATCAGGGTCACACTCCAGGCCCTCGCCGCAGTGCTTGGAGGTACGCAGAGCCTGCACACCAACAGCTACGATGAGGCTCTGAGCCTGCCGACCGAGAAGGCTGTCAGGATAGCCCTCAGGACGCAGCAGATTATCGCGGAGGAGAGCGGTGTCGCTGATGTTATAGATCCTCTTGGGGGTGCGTACTACGTCGAATGGCTTACCGACAGGATAGAGGAGGAGGCGATGAAGTACATCGAGAAGATTGACGAGATGGGTGGAGTTATCAAGGCCATAGAGAGCGGATACATACAGAGGGAGATACAGAGGTCCGCCTACGAGAAGCAGAAGGCCATCGATGAGGGGGAGCTCGTGGTCGTTGGCGTCAACAAGTACAGGATAGAGGAGGAGCTCAACGTCGAGATCCTCAGGATAGATCAGGAGATGGTCAGGAAGCAGATCGAGAGGCTCAGGAAGTTCAGAGAGGGCAGAGACAGGAGCAGGGTGG
>NZ_JBPLZQ010000011.1:0-2962 GCF_054018175.1 Geoglobus sp. | reverse complement strand
TGATGTGGAGAGGAAGAGGAATGAGGCAGGAATTGACGGCCTCGAGATGGCGATTGGAAGAATCAAAAAAACAAAAAGCCTGATCGGGGAGAGGGACAGGATCAGCCTGGAGCTCTCCGAACTCCTCTCTGAGGTTGAGCGCATCAGGGGCGAGGCAGAATCTGGGCGCGAGGAAAGTGATCACCAGCACCTCGCGGCTCTGAGAGCTGAGGTTGAGGCTGTGGAGCGCGAAGTTGTGGAAAGGGAGAATGAGGTGCACAGAAAGATTGCCAGTGTAAAAAAGCCGCTCAGGATCTACGCCCATGCAGTGGGTGTGAGGATCGGCACGGACACCCGCTCCCTTCTGCTTGACGTGAGCGAGCTGCGGACCCTCGCCTCAGGAGCTCTCTCCGAGATCGGGAAGGGGAACATAAAGGTGAAAGAGAAGAGGAAGGAAGCGGTCATGAGGCTCCTTGAGGAGATTGCAGAAGGAGGCCTCGAGTCCGAGATCGAAAAGATTGGGGAGCTCAGGAGAAGGCTCAGAGATTTGAAATCCGAGGTCAGAAGGCTCGAGTCACACTGCGAGGAAAGCAATCCTGCTGAAAGGATGAGAGCGCTTGAAAAAAGAATCGCATCTCTTGAGGAAACGGCAAACCGGCTGGATACTGAGATAGAGGAGTCTATAAAGGAGCTTGAAAATGTGCTGTCCGGATTGCTTGGTTTTGAGGTAGTGCTGACGGATGATGCTTCGTAGCGTGCGTCAGATTGCGATCTGCACCGAAATTCGGTTTTTGGATCGGCAGTGATTCGACCTCCCGAAAGGGTTATCTAATCCCGGGATCAGAAGTTCCATCAGATGTCAATAGAAGAAATTGAGATTCTGCGGGAGAGGAGTGAGAAGTTTATGAAAAATGCTGAGCATCTTTACGAGACTGGTGTATATGATCTTGCAGCTTTTAACATTCAGCAATCCGTGGAGCTGTATCTGAGATACAGGCTTTTCTTACTCGCAGGAGACCACTCCAAAACACAGTCCATAAAAAAGCTGGAAAACTAAGGAAGTTGGTTGATGGACTATGAGCTTTGATGTGAGGATTGAAATGGCCAAGGAGGACAGGAAGTATTTTGAGAACTGGAAGTATTACGCTAAGATAATCGCGGAGGTTGCGAGGGAGAACCTTGGGGATGTGAAGGTTTATGTCTTCGGATCGGTTGTTGAGGGTAGACACACTCCTGCAAGCGACATTGACGTGCTGATAGTCTCACCGGAAACACCGGGAAGAATGGAGGACAGAGCAAGGATTGCTGGTGAGATTTTCAGGAGGGTGGGCGTGTTCTCTCCATTCGAGCTCCACATTGTAACACCAAAAGAGTTGGAGTGGTACAGGCGGTTTGTGAAGAAGATTGTTGAGATTGTGCAAGTCTGAATTCTGAATACGGAAGAGACCAGATGACAGCTTTTCAAGTGGCGGCTGCATGAACTGTGGAAACTTGTGCTGGCAGTACAGGACCATCAATAAACCCTTCAGATACTCTGGCTGAAACTTTGAACACACTGAAGGCAGAATGCAACTGCAATCCAGAACAGCAGGGTTTGAACTTGCAGAACAGAGTTCTAAGCGAACCGAAACATCAGATCAAATTTCGTAAATTCACGCTGCAAACTTCTTACCGGAGATCCTCACACCCCTGAACTCCTCGTTCTCGACTATCCTCTCCACATGCCCAATAAGTACGGGAATCTCCACATCACCGTAGCTGTAAACCTCTGTTTTATCATCCTCAATAACCACAATGCTGTCGTTCATGAGCAGAACCTGACATTTCCAGATTTCCCGCAAACATCAACCGTTTCGTGGAATTCTGCTGCCTGAAATCAATTTGTTCTGAGGAGTGTCCTAAATTCCGCGGAGCCGGAGCATAGCTCGTTCGTGACGCCTTTCTGTTTCTGCCTTGCGTGTTCGTTGCTGCACAGACGTCTGTGTTCTTGTCGTCTTTCAGCATACATCCAAAAAGTTTCGTGGTCTCGATTGTGATGATCGTCCTAATGATAGTGTAGCTGACAGTGTATATCCAAGATCGTAAATATTAAAAATGTTTGATGCGACTTGCTGGGTGATAGCACTCTGCAGAACAGCAGTTCTGGAGCGCAGGCACTCCCTGTTCTCCGGGACTGTTGGGGTGGTGGGGTGAAATCATGGCTGAACACACTTTAAATGTCTGCACCTCTCTTTCGAGGATACTTAGAGGGTCGGCTGTCATCTCACTGTTGGTCTTTGGCTTGCTGTGTTCTGTGGTCTCAGCCGATACAACGCCTCCAAGCGTGGAAATAATTTCACCTAAAAATCTCACCTACACTACCTACAGGGTCGCAATTAACGTTTCGGTGAGTGATGATACTGGTGTTGATACGGTTATAGCCCAGATAGACGGCACGACCAACATAACTCTCACATATCAGAACGGTTACTATGTTAACAAAACTCTGCCACTTGCAAATGGTTCACACAGCATTAGAATCTACGCCAACGACACCTCTGGAAATATGAACTCAAGCCAGGTCGTTTACTTCGACATAAACGCACCTGCTCCACCAAACACGATTTACGTGATTCCGGAAGGCTGGTGGCGTCCCGGCTATGATTTCAATCTATCATCAACACCCATACAGTCGGCTTTGGACAATGCTGTTGCTGGAGATAAGATAGTTGTTGTAGAGATGGCCGACTATAAAGAAGCGATAACAATTACACAGAATAGCTTGGTTCTTGACTTAAATGGTTCAACTCTAAACGGAACTGGAATTAGCTCGAATGGAATCACTATAAGTGGGAAAAGCAATATCGTCATTGAGAATGGGAGCATAGTTGGATTTAGCGACGCAATCTACCTCTCCTCTGTCTCAAACTCCAAATTCAGCCATCTAACAATAACCAACCCAACAAACTACGGCATCAACATTGCTGGAAGCATAACAAACGTC
>NZ_JBPLZQ010000010.1:0-8934 GCF_054018175.1 Geoglobus sp. | reverse complement strand
TCTTTCAGCTTTTCAAATGTAATGAGTGCGTTTATGATTTTCATTCTTCCTCCTCCTGCAGCTCCTTAAAGATTTCGTAAAGATTTCTGCGGGATTCCATTTTTAAAATTCCAATACCATTTTCTGCAAGAATATCAAAAATTGTTGCAGGATCAGCTCTGTCAAGCACCACCCACTTCCCTTCAATCCAAGCATCAATTCCAGCACTCTTCAGCAATTCTACTGTTGCGAAGTCATCCTCTGTTTTAATTTTCAGGATTGTATAGCCTGCAAGTTCGTGAATAGATCCATTAAAATAAAGTCTACCTTTATTGATGAATATGATCCGATCACACAGGTCTTCAACCTCGTAAAGGTTGTGTGTGGACATCAAAATCGTTTTACCGCTCTCTACCGCCTTTCTGATGAGTTCATACAAAGTTACTGTTGCCTGCGGATCGAGTCCAGCAGTGGGTTCATCGAGTATGAGCAAATCTGGATCGTGTAATGTAGCCAGAGCCAGAGATAACTTCTTACGCATTCCCTTAGATAACTCCTTCGCTTTTTTTGAGCTGTCGAGGCCCACTTTAGACAGAATTTCATTACAATTAATCTCCACTCCTCTTAACCTAGCAAAGAACTCTATGTGGTACCTTACTGTCTTTTCTTCAAAAAATTCAGACCGTTCCGGCATATAGCCTGTACGGGATTTAACTGAGTCATCGAAAGGACTTTCACCGAATACCCTTACTTCTCCAGACGTTGGATGTACTAATCCGGTGATGATTTTAATCAACGTCGTTTTACCCGCGCCATTCGGACCAATTATTCCAACACACGAGCCCTCATCCACTTCAAAGTTTATGTCACTCAGAACCTGTTTTTTCCTTCCGTATGCTTTTGACAACCCTGACACAACAACTGGCCTCATCTGGACTACACCATTTGCATAGCTACAATGGCCATCGTCACTCCAAAGAGAATAAACGCTCCAATTAAAGCCACAGTAATCCCAACATAGCGTAGAATTCCTTTTTTCTTCGCAAATGTATACACACCACCCCCCAGCATCCCAACGCTCAGAAAGATCGGTACCGCAAAAGTTGCAAGCATTACAGTGAGGGGTGGCTTGATGATCATGCGAGCCTCGGCAGCCTCACCATCTGTTTTAACCCTGAGCAGGTATTCAGCAAACTCGGCATCCTTAGGCACGTTGATTGTAATTGTATCTCCTTCAACCTCAACTTTCCAGTTAACCCTGGCCTTTGTGACGTTGTTTACAACCACCACTTCAGTGATTTCATCTGCTCCCTCCACAACAAAGCTGTAGTTTTTTCCCGGTTTGATTAGCTGTTTGTCTGGCGTGATGCTCAATCCCGCAGCAGGCATTATGACAAAAAATGCCAGCAGCATGACGCATAGCAGACCTCGCATGCTGTTGCCTTACAGTAACATCTTTTAATTTTTCATATTTTGCTAAAATATCCAAAAAAATCACCGAAATTTGCAGAATTAGCATAAATATTAGATAAACGATTAAAAAGAAATTCCGAAAAATTTTTATTTCACATTATTTTGATGTCACCACATATGGAAAATAAAAACAGATTAACCAAAAAAGACCTATTGATACTCCGGCATCTCCATGGTGAAAAAATGCCCGGATATACAGATATAAGCATTAGAACTGGCCTTCCAGAGAGCACGGTGCGATATCGCATAGAGCGTATGGAGAAAATGGGTGTGATAAAAGGGTACTCGGCCATAGTCGATCCGCATGCACTTGGATTTCACATGGCAATAGTAATCGGTAATGATTTACCCCCACATGGAATATTTTTCAATACTATCGGCAGTGTGGGGTCTGTTACCATACTTTTAGGCGAATATAAAGAGCTGTATAATGGCATAATACACGATATGAGAAAAGACGCTGACATCAGGGAAGTTTTGCCAGTAATAAGCACAAATACTCCCATAACGACATGGAGTATACATAATATTCTAAAACAGTAAAGTAAACTCTGAAATAATATAGATTAACCCTTCCCTTGGAATCTACAGCCCAGCAAAGCTCTCCAGCCAGCTCTGCACAGAATCAAATGAACTGTTGAACGGAAACCTGTTAAAGAACCTCTCAGTCCTGCACTTCAGAAGAGAGAAGAACCCATCAACCGCATTTATTGTTCCAAAGGTCTCATGTCTATAGTTCAACCCCAGTCTTTGTAAAGTCCACCTGTACCAGAATCCTCTGTCCACAACAACTTCTGGCTTATTCTCGCAGAACTTCAAAGCATCTTTAAGAAAAGCGTAAGCATGAAAGCTTGATCTACCATCAGTAGCCCATACAAGTAGACACTCTCTCGTATCCACGTCAACTGCACTCCAGACGAAAATCTGTCTGTTCTCAAGATTTATTTTCGTTTCGTCTATTGCAATTAATCTCCTTTTCTTCCTTTCCTGGAGGTTTTATGACCTTCTTAATTCTGTGATAGTAGATTCTTATTGATTCATGGCTTATCTGCTGGAAAAGAGAGATGAATTTGCTTGCTTTCCTTAAAGAGAGCCCGTAGAAGTAGAGTAATGCTGAGAGGATTTTTAACTCAACTTTCTTCTTGTTTCTCCGAAAGAGTTTTTTAGCCTTAATCTCTTCTATTAGTTGGGTTATTGTGGGGTGCATGTGTTTTATTTCGTGTTTTTATTTTTTAATGTTATTCTTGACAGTCCCGCTTTTCCGTGTTTTAGCAAGAGCTTTTCTCATAAACTCATTTTTTATAAACCAGTCAGGACGATCGTTAAAATTTGATTTTGGAAAAGAACACACTTTGAAGGGCCTTGGATAGTTTATGATGTGTGAAAATCCATAGTCAACATCCTCCCGCGGAAGATAAGAAATTGACCCCCTCGGTTGAAGCCATCATGACAAAAAAAGCCAGCGGAAGTCAATCTTCTTGCGAGTAAGGATTTAAACCAGAAGTAAAAAGCCAGGGCCCGGATTCGAACCGGGGTAAAGCGGATCTGCAGTCCGCCGCATAGCCCCTCTGCCACCCTGGCCTACACAACACTGACAAGGAACGTTTATTTAAAAATTTTGGTCAGCCGAGAAACCTTCTGAGCTTTCCGCTTTCAATTATCGCGTCGCCGATTCCGTTCTGTTTCCTGATGGAGTTTATGGTTCTTCCGGTTGCAATGAGATAGTCTTCACGCGGTTCAAAGTCGAACAGCTCCATCGCTCTTTTTACATCGTCCTCAAACGGGACTATCCTCAGGCTTTCGGGATTGAAGTGGGAGAGAACGAACTCCATCTGGCTCTCGAGTGTTGGGATGGACTCGCACACGTCCTCGTAATCCTTGTCGCCCAGCGCGGAGATACCTATCAGTTCCGGTGGGAATCCTATGGAGTACATGACCGCGCAGAAGGTTATCGCTCTCGGGAGCCTTATCCTGTCTCCTCTTGAGTATCCAAAAAGGCCTATGTGGAGCTTCCTCATCCTCCTCTTGGGAACGAATTTTCCAGTCTCATTGACGAACTCCGCGATTTGCGGAACTCTTCTTCTGTATTCAGCGCTCAGCCTCTGTATGATTGTCTCATCCACCTCAACGTCCTGGGGCTTCTCAGGACCGCTGTCTCTCAGCTCCTCTACCGCTTTTCGGACAACTCCGAAGTCGTAGTCGTACTTGAAGGCCGACTGGGCTGTGAACGTATGCACCGACGGGTACTCTACGAGGGCGTGCATGTTCTCCGGGTCGAAAGACCCCCTGAACGGCGGACAGCCCACCCCGATTATCGGGTGGACGTCAGTTTCCAGATCGTAGAGCTTCTGGAGGGCAATCTTGGCTGCGAGAGTCGCGGGAATGAATCCGTAGTTCAGTGCGGGATCCGACCTTGCCAGGAAAACCCTCATGGAGTCGAACTTTCCGTCCGCGAACTCCCCGGCTATCTCGTCGCACCTCAGCATTGCCGGGATGTCCTCAAAAAGCGGAATCACACCGATCGTCTCAGGCTCGAACTCACCCAGCCAGTCCCCAACCCTTGTCCCGTCTGCAAGCGTCAGCTTTGACTTTCCGGCAACGAAGTCCCTGTAGAACAGGTAAATCCTCTCAAGTTCCTCGGATTTTGTAACCATCGGAACGATTATCTCGAATATTGGCGGCGATGGATCGTCGTAGAACTTCCTGGCGTAATCGAAACTTCTGGGGATCATTTCGAGGGTTTCGGCGAGAAGCTTTGCCTCATCTCTCTCAACTTCCGGATTTGGAACTCTCGGAGTGATCCGCACATCCTCACCGATGATGTTATTCCTGAAAAATTCGGGATACGTGCTCAGAAGCTTCTTGATCACGAAATCGTCAACCTCCTTTCCCTCGAAGTCCCACATCTGCTCCTCTATGTCAAGGTGGGAGAAGACGTAGTAAGCTTCCTTTATCTCATCCTCTCCGTCAAAATGGCTCTGCTTCGCGAAGAACGGCATCTCCACGTTGTCCGGATGCTGGGTGCTCATGACCCTCGGAATGCGCATGATATACGTTGTCATACGTGTGTATTTAAATATTTATGTAGAAAGGTTTATGCCACACGGTCGGAATTGGATTCTGGATGAGACTGATTCTGGCCATTGCCATTGTGGCACTCTTTCTGGGGTGTGCGGGAAGCGAGAAGGCAGAAGTAGCGAAAACTCCTGCGGGGAATGAGACCGCACCCACCGCCCGGTCACTGAGCGGAGAAAGGCTGTTCGAGGAAAAGTGCTCCTGCCACTACAATTACTACCGGAATCCCGGCAACCCGCCGGGCTGGCTTGAGGTGTGGGAGTCCGAGTACTACGGACAGTCTGTGGAGAAGTGGAGCGCCGGAATAGACGTGATGGTGGAGAATAGGTTCACAACCGTAACGGACGGGGAAAAGCACGCCATAGCAGAATACCTTGCTGAAAGATTTTCCAGGTGAATCAAAAAAGATATATTCCTTTTTTCCGACACCCGAACCATGGATGATGTGGTCATCGGACTGGAAGTTCACGTTCAGCTCAACAGGTTAAATACCAAGCTGTTCTGCTCATGCCCTCTCGATTATCACGGCAAGGAGCCCAACACCCACGTCTGCCCTGTGTGTCTCGGCTTGCCCGGAGCGATGCCGGTTTTGAATGAGGAGGCCGTTAAATCAGCAATAAAGGTCGCCCTTGCCCTTAATGCTGACATAAATCCCGTAATGAGGTTCGACAGGAAGAATTACTTCTATCCGGATCTGCCCAAGGGCTTCCAGATAAGCCAGTACGACATGCCCCTCGCCTGGGGAGGCTACGTGACGATAGAAACTGAAAGCGGCGAGAAGAAGGTAACGCTCAAGAGGATTCATATGGAGGAGGACCCGGGTAAGCTCACCTACAAGGGGTCCATAACAACCTCAAGGTACAGCCTCATTGATTATAACCGAAGTGGAGCTCCCCTCCTTGAAATAGTAACCGAGCCAGTTTTAAACTCACCAAAGGAAGCAAGGGCTTTTCTGAACAACCTGAGAATAATCCTTGAATACCTGGACGTTTTCGACGGAAATCTTGAGGGTTCAATGAGGGTTGATGCCAACATAAGTATTGCCGGCGGAGGGAGAGTTGAGATAAAGAACATTTCAAGCTTCAAGGGCGTGGAAAAGGCGCTGACCTATGAGATTACCCGTCAGAGGAATCTGATAAGGCGTGGGAGAGCGGTTAAGAGGGAGACGAGACACTTTGACGAGGCGAACAACATAACCGTCTCCCTGAGGAGCAAGGAGGAGGAGCAGGATTACCGCTATTTCCCCGAGCCGGACCTCGTCCCGGTTTACACCCGCGAATTCATCGATGAGGTCAGGGCAACCCTGCCGGAAATGCCGTGGGAGAAGAGGGACAGGCTGATGGAGCAGTACGGCCTCAGCGTGGAGAAGGCAAAGATCCTGGTTCTTGATCCGAAAATGGCCGACTACTTCGAGAGGGTTGCGGAGAAAATAGATCCAAAGGTGTCTGCAAGCTGGATAGTTGACGTGCTGAGGGGCGAGCTGAACTACAGGGACATGTCATTTGCGGAGGGGGAAAGAAGGCTGTCCTCTGACGAGCTGATTGAGCTGCTGGACTACTTCCTGAAGGGTGAGATAACCGAAAAGGGTGTTGTCGAGGTAATTAGAGCTAAGCTTGATGAGGGCGGCAGTGTGAGAGAGATTATCGAGAGGAGAGGGCTGTTTTCCATCCCTAAGGAGGAGATCGAAAGGCTGTGCAGGGAGGCGATAGAGAAGAATCCCAGGGCGGTGGAGGACTACAAAGCCGGGAAGAAGCAGGCCGCTAATTTCCTGGTTGGCTATGTGATGAAGATGACTCGCGGGAGAGCCGATCCGGGAGAGACGGCGAAGCGCATCAGGGAGCTTCTCGAGGAGATAACATGAGTAGGAGGTACCGGGTGGCTGTTGGAGGCACTTTCGAACCGCTGCACGAGGGCCACAAAAGGCTCATCGACAAGGCCATTGAGCTAGGCGGGCAGGACGTGACCATTGGTGTTACCAGCGACAGGATGGCGAGGCAGAGAATAAGGAGCGTGCTTCCATTCGTCATCCGTGCGGAGAACGTGAAGTGGTACGTCAGGAGGAAGTACGGCTTCGAGCCCTACGTTGTCGAGATAACCACGCCGTACGGAAAAACCCTCGACTACGACTTTGAGTACCTTGTGGTGAGCCCCGAAACCTACGAGATGGCGAAGAGAATCAACGCTAAGAGGAGGGAGATGGGCAAGAGGGAGATAAAGATAGTTCGCGTTGACTTCGTGCTCGCCGACGACAACGAGCCCATATCCGCGACGAGAATAAAAAAGGGAATTATAGACAGATACGGAAGAGTTATTTAGAAAAGCTTTTGTATTTCTGACGCGTTTGAGTCCACATGGAATTCGAGATTCTGAAGGAGCACTTCGAGTTTTTCAACCCCGTCACGAAAAGCAATGAGGTAGTCGAGATTGAGGTCAGGAAGGATCCTCTCACCGGTAAAACGTCGAGGATCATCGTCAAGCCACTTCCCCTGTCCAAGGAGCCGGACATACCGGATTTCAGCAACGAGTGGTGTCCGTTCTGTGACGACAACGTTTACAGAGTTGGGGCGAGGGATGTTGCAGTTGCCGGTGGGGAGCTGGTTGAGAGGGGCGAGGCAGTACTCATGGCCAACATATCTCCGTACGCTGAGGTATCCCTCGTCATCAGGATAAGCAGGGCTCACTACCTCTCCCTTCCCGAGTTCACGGCCAGCATGTTTTACGATGCCTTCGCACTCGCGAGGGACTATCTAGTGGAGAGAGGATTTGAGTTCGCATGCGTCACGATGAACTACCTCAGGCCGGCGGGGAGCAGTGTGACTCACCCTCACGTTCAGGTCCTCGCGTCCAGGGAGCTGATGGACTACCAGAGGAGGATCGTGGAGAGGGCGGGTGCCTTTTTCAGGGAAAACGGCAGGAATTTCTGGGACGTGTTCTGGGAGGAAGCGGAGCACCTGAGGGTCCACGAGGGATCATGGCGGTGGTTCGTGCCGTTCGCACCGAGGGGGTTTGAGCACGTGAGCGCGTACATCTCTCAGGGTTTTGGAAGCATGGACGGTGAGCTTATGGAGCTTTCGGAGGGGATCACGAGAGTTCTGAAGTTCTACGACTCTCTCGGATTCAATTCGTTCAACTTCGGGCTGTTTGCACCTCTGGAAAGGAGAGAGGACGTTCCTGCAATTTTCGACGTAGTTGCCAGGAGTGTGATGGACAGGTACTACTGGAACGATGTATTTGCGATAACAAAACTCTACGACGAGGCCTATACCAACAGGAGGCCGGAGGACACGGCAAAAGAAATAAAAGAGTATTTTGTGGTTTAAACTTTCTCTTTTAGCTCCTCTATAAGTTTTTCGATGTCCTCAAGCTCTCTGAACTCCCAGTCCTTTTCCCCGACTCCTGCAAGTGCCCAGAGGAGTCTTGCGGTTACGGCCATCAGCTTGCCCGCATATCCAGGGCTGTGGGGCAGGAGATACGACGCAAGGTCGCCGAGCTTCTCTATGGTCTCTCTGTCGAGCTCGTTAACCTTCTCGCTTGCCGTTCCGAGAAGGGAAATACCGTTACCGAGTATCCTCTCCCTCATCGCGTAATACTTCGCGGCCTCGCTCGTTATCCTGTGAACACCCATCTCTATCACCTCAATAATACTCTGTAGGTTCTCGTATTTATTATTTCTGCTTTTTTATGAATTTTTACCAAAAAATTGGTTTCGCGAATGCTGATTTAGGAAAAAGGAGTCTGGGGAAAAAATAGTAAAATTTTATTAAATGTCGAGATACTTCATGTACTCCCAGGGTGTTATGTAGAGGCAGTACTGGTTCCACTCGTCGATCTTGATCTCCATGAACGCATCGAATATGTGCGAGCCGAGCACGTCCTGGATGACCTCGTCTGTGGCGAGGTGGTCGATAGCATCTCTCAGGGTCGTGGGCAGCTCTCCGATGCCGAGCTCTCTCTTCTTGCTCTCGCTCAGCTCGTAGACATCCTCCATTATCGGGTCGCCGGGCTCTATCTTCTTCTTGATTCCGTCGAGACCTGCGGCAATCATCGCGGAGAGCGAGAGGTACGGGTTGGTGCTCGGGTCTACGCCCCTGTACTCAAGCCTGATCGCCGATGGCTTCCTGTGGTACATCGGAACTCTGATCAGTGCGCTTCTGTTCCTCGGGCTCCAGCAGATGTATATAGGCGCCTCGAATCCCGGCACAAGCCTCTTGTAGCTGTTCACGGTTGGGGCACAGAGGGCTGTCAGGGCTTTGGCGTGCTCGAGGAGACCACCTATGTAGTACCTGGCCTTCTGGCTGAGCATGTACTCGTCGTCAGGATCTGCGAATATGTTCTTGCCCTTGAACGGCTCACCCTCCCAGAGGCTCTGGTGGACGTGCATACCGCTGGCGTTGTCGAGGTAGAGCG
>NZ_JBPLZQ010000009.1:0-30239 GCF_054018175.1 Geoglobus sp. | reverse complement strand
TCCAGGGAGCTCGTTTTCGGGGAGGCTAAGGGGTACGTAAGGGAATGGGACATAGAGGGCAGGAGGATTGCAATCGGCATCGAGAGAGATGAGGCTTGAGGAGTGGTTCCAGCTCTACCGTCAGATCCTTTCGGACTTCAAATTCGACGAGGAGGAAGATGCGAGGGCAGCAAGGCTGATGCACGAACTCGCAGGCAGCAAGCTGGTGGACCAGGAAGAGCTCGAAAGGAGGATCAGGGGAAAAGAGGTAGTGGTCGTTGGTGGAGCGGTGGACAGCGAGGTGGACGGAGAGGTTCTGATAACCGCTGGAAAGGCCATCCAGAAGTGGGTGGAGATGTCGTCCAGGGTCCCGGACGTGCACGTTACCGACATGGAGGAGCCGGAGGACCTGCTCGCAGACCTCGAGAGGAAGGGGACGCTACTCGTTCTTCACGCACACGGAGACAACGTGGACAGAATAATGGCCGTTGTTCCGAGGGTCAGGAAGTTTTTGGCCACGACCCAGCACAGGCCCTTCGACAGGGTTTACAACTTCGGCGGGTTCACGGATGGAGACAGAGCCGCGGTAATGGCCAAGAGGCTCGGCGCGAGGAAGGTGATCCTGCACGGCTTCAGGTTTGAGGCTGAAGGTATCAAGGGAAAGAAGCTCAAGTGGGCGAGGGTAATCCTCGAAAGAGAGGGTCTGCTTTGAGGATCGTTCAGATAACTCCCTACTACCCTCCCCACATGGGTGGAGTCGAGATACACGTCAGAAACCTCGTAAAGGCGCTGTCCAAAAGCCACGAGGTTCTCGTAATCTCATCCACCGGTGGTGACGTGGTCATTCCGAGCATAGACATTCCGTACTCCCCCATACCCCTGAGGTTCGAGGACGTTCACGCAGACGTTTTTCACGCACACGTTCCGAGCCCCTTCTTCGCCCACCTGTACAGGGAGAAGAGTCCCCTCGTAGTAACGTACCACAACGACGTCGTCATTCCCGAGAGAGTGTCCGGTGTGCGAATTCCGGGGAGAGCTGCGAGGATAGCTGAGGATCTGAATGAGAGGGTCGTGAGGGTGGTTCTCGAGAGGGCTGACGCGATAATCGCCACAACTCTTGACTACGCCATCACGTCTCCTGTCCTGAGGGACTACATGGATAAGGTGCACGTGGTTCCGAACGGAATATGGGTGAACGACTTCCAGTACACCGCACAGAAGGACGACTACCTGCTGTACGCCGGCAGACTCGTGGAGTACAAGGGTCTCGGCAGGCTCATCTCAGCTCTGAAGGGAAGTGACCAGAGGCTTGTCGTTGCAGGAGACGGAGAGGACAGGGAGAGCTTCGAAAGGCTCGCGAGGAGACTGAGGGTTAACGCGGAGTTTCTCGGAAGGGTCAGCTACGGGACATTGAAGAAGCTGATGGCGGGGGCCAAGGCGCTCGTGCTGCCATCAAAAACGAGGCTCGAGGCGTTTGGCATAGTCCTGCTCGAGGCGATGGCCTCAGGCACGCCGGTCATCGCATGCAACACACCTGGCGTGAGTGCGGTGGCACTTCACGGCGGTCTCGTGTTCGACACGGAGGGAGAGCTAAGGGAAGTAATTGAGATGCTCGACGACAGGCTCGTTAGAAAGCTCGGTAAGAGGGGCAGGAGGTACGCTGAACTGCACGACTGGAGCCTCGTGGCAAGGAGAGTGGAGGAGATTTACAGGCGGGTTCAATAAACGTTAAATTCATTCCCGGCGCTTCACGGTGTGTGAAGAAGAGAGTCGCGATAATCGTGCCGGTATCGGTCTTCGAGCCGGCCGAAACCCTGCTAAGCTCGGTGAGACACCTGAAGTCCCTCGACCTCGATGGTTTCAAGCACACACTTCTGTACATCTTCGACGGAGAGCCCGGAGATGCGAGGGTCGGGCTCCTGCGGGCAGAGGGTGCAGAGGTGCTGGCCAGGAACAGCAGAAGGGGGAAGAGGGCGGGAGCAATAAACGACGGGGTGAGGTTTCTCAGGAAGTTCAGGCCGGACTTCGTTGCAGTATTCGACGTGGATTCGAGGCCCGAAAGGGACTTCGTCCGGAGGTGCGTGGAAAAACTGGGCAGTGGAGTCTACATCTCCTCCACAATAAGGAGGATCCTCAACCCGGTCTCGCTGATCTCGATGGCAGTTGAGCTTGAGTACAGGCTAATCGGGTTCCTTCTCAGGGTCTCCGGATTCAGACAGTTCAACGGCCTGATTGGCGTCCTGAACTTCAGGTACCTCGAAAGGTACGGGCTGAACGAGGACGCCCTCACGGAGGACGCGGACTTTGCGACGAGGATGCACGCAATTGGCCTAAAGGCCGAGCTGTCCGACGGGCACGTGAGCGAGCAGGCACCCGTAACCCTTTCCGACTTTTACTCCCAGCGGAAGAGGTGGTACTACGGCGGCCTCGAGCTCTGGAGGTACCTCGATGATGTCCTCCTGTCGGGAGACGTGAGCTTCGTAACCTCCTGGATTTCCGCGCTTACACTGACCTACTTCCCGCTGCTTTACCTTCCCTTCGTTCTGCTTTCCCTTCCAGCTCTCCTCGCCCTCTACGGTGCGGGAGGTCTGAGGGTTTACGCAGGAATGCTCGCGTACACCCTGACGCTGCAGATGGCGTCATTTTCCGCAATGTTTAATTTCTTCAGGGGAGATGGTGTGGAGTGGAGGGCAATGAAAAGAGTGGAGTGAAGCGGCTTGCCGTTGCGGGAGCAATCACCGTCCTTTCGATTGTCGCCGTGATGAAGCTCGGAAACGTCAGTCTCGGGGAGTTCAGGTATGCCCGGATTGACCTTCTCGCAATCGCGTTTTTCCTTCACTTCCTCTTCTGGTTTTTCTGGACTGTGAGGCTCGAGGTGATTTCCGCGGCCCTCGGCTACGCTCCACCTTTCAGAGAGGTTTTTCTCGGAGTTCTGGCAAGCAACTTCGTGGCCGCCATCACACCCTCATCAGCAGGGGGTGAACCCGTAAGGGCGAAGGTCCTGGTTGACTGCGGAATGGGCGTCGGTGAGGCGACAGCGTCCATTATGGTGGAGCGCTTTCTCGACGCAATATTCTTCTCGTTTTTTCTGCTGGTAATGCTCTCCCTGTCAGGGTTCGCAGTAGGTCTCGGACTGAAGATCGGCGTGGTGTTCACGCTGCTTATCGCCCTGCTCCTGGTCTTCCTCTACGAGCTGTTCAGGTATCCAGAAAGGGTCGAGAGGTTCCTCAAGTTCATCGAAAACCGGGTCAGAAGGGAGTTCTTCGTTAAGGTCGAGAGGGAGATATGGCTGTTCAGAGACTCCATAAGAACGTTTCTGAAGGACAGGAGCAGGGCAGTAACGCTCCTGATCCTCACCGCCCTCATATGGCTTTCAGAGTTCCTTGTCCCGTCCGTCGTGCTACTGGCCTTCAACTGCGATCCGCACTACCTGCTTTCGCTCACCTCACAGGTGATCCTCGTAATCGCGTCACTCGCCCCGCTGACGCCCGGTGCGAGCGGAATCGCCGAGTTCGGATTCTTCTACCTCTACTCCCAGTTCGTCGAGTGCTCGGTGGGAGCAATCGTGGGTGTGTGGAGGAGTATCACCTACGTATCCAACATACTCGCCGGAGTCGCGGCCAACCTGTACTACTTCAGAAAATTAGTTCTGAAATGATCCTCTCGACGTCCAGACCCAGGCTCTCCAGCTTCTTCTTTGCCCTGCTGTAAGCGGCGTAGCTGTAGCTGCCGTTCCTGCGCTTCTCCATAACAGCTTCGAATTCGGCCTGCGAGAGGACCTCGGACAGGAACTCGGTGAGCTCGCTCCTCTTGAACACCCTGACGTCCCTCCTTTCAACGAGCTCGCTTCCCCTGAAAACCAGAGCTTCGGTGTTCCAGCAGCTCTCACACTCGGAAACCAGTATCCTCAGATCGTCGTGACTGTGCCACGTTCTCTGAGTCATTTCCCCGCCGCATCTGCAAAAGCCACCAAAACCACTCGCATTCTCTCCGGGAATCGCCCTGTCACCGTACACGAGAATCTTGAGGGGCTCGAGATACATTGCCATCTCCTCTTACTGCAGGACGGCGAAATAAAAATTTTACACGGGAACGACCTTCTTCACCTCGGGTATCCTCGCTCTTAGCTGCTGCTCGACAAACATCGTGAGCGTGATCTGTGACATGGGACAGCCAAAACACGCGCCGAGGAGCTTTACCTTCACCTCTCCCGTCTCTTCGTTTACATCAACCACTGCGATGTTGCCTCCGTCCCTTATGAGGGCCGGTCTGATCTCCTTTTCGATGACTTCCTCGACTTTTTCCCGCAGTGCCATAGCTCAACCTCATAAAGGGTGTTAATAAACTTTCTCACTCCACCGCAATCTCGTCAAACGGGACGTACTCCTCGGGCACTTCCTCGATGAACCCAGCGTCGTCGAAAACCCTGTCCTCGACGAAGACCGGAGCTTCGAACCTTAATGCGAGGGCTATGCTGTCACTCGGCCTCGCGTCAATCTCGTGAGTTATGTCGCTGTGAATCACGAAAATCCTCGCGTAGAACGTGTTCTCAATCAGGTCGTCGATGACGACCTTCTCGATGCTCGCGTTCAGCCTCTTCAGCATCTCCACGGCGAGGTCGTGGGTCATGGGCCTTGGGGGGATCAAGCCCTTCAGCGCGGAGTGTATTGCCATCGCCTCCGCGAGTCCTATGAATATCTGGAGCATTCTGCCAGTTTCGTCCCTGAGCAGAACCACTGGCGTTCCTCCGAAAACGCTTGGGGCGACGTAGACACCGGCGACCTCGACTCTGTTCATTCATGAAGAGGTATGTCATGAAAATATTAAATAGTTTCCCGTCATCTTTTTAATTCTCCCCCCGAACGGCGTTTATGGATGCCCTGAAGGAACTCATACTGTCCAGAATGCGCGAAAAGGGGATCAGGGTCGTGGACATAAGGGAGGTGGACGCGAGAAAACTCAGGCCTGACCCGAGGACGAGGTGGAAGTGCAGGTTTGGATGCAGCTATTTTGGAAAGAGATACTCGTGCCCGCCCAACGTCCCCGAGAACTTTTCCGAGTTTTTAGGCATGTACTCGAGGGCGGTTGCGATAGTCTACCAGTTCGAGGACTACATGACCGACAAGCTGAAGCTGCAGGAGGTGCTTCCGGAAATCGAGTCCCGCCTCATCTTCGACTACCCTATGGCGTTCGCCCTGTTCCCCGGGGGGTGCGACCTCTGTGATGTATGCGAGTACGAGAAGAGTGGGCGGTGCGTTAAGCCCGAGAGGGTCAGGCCGTCCGTCTCCTCCGTGGGAATCCTCGTATCAAGGCTCGGAATTAAAATTGGAGATGGGAAGTCGGTGGCTATGATCCTTCTCGAGTGATTTTTTCACTCTATGAGCATGTTCAGCCCCTCTATGAAGGCCTCAACGCTTGCCATGATTATGTCCGTCCTCGCACCGCGCGCCGTGACGATCCTGTCGCCCTTCTTGAGCTGAACTATCACGTCGACGAGCGCGTCCGTTCCGCCGGTTATGGCATCCACGTGGTAGCTAACGAGCTCTATGTCCGCGTAATCCCTCACGGCCTTCTTTATGGCGTTTATTGCAGCATCCACAGGACCGAGACCGACTCCCGCCTCAATAACCTCGTTTCCGTTTATCTTCAGCTTCACGCTTGCGGTGGGCATGACGTGAACTCCACTCACTATTGACAGGTCGAGGAGCTGCACCTTCTTCTCCCTCTTTATCTGCAGCACTGTCTCGACAATCGTCCTTATGTCTGCGTCGGTCACCCTCTTGCCCTTGTCACCGATCTCCTTTATCCTCGCGAGGATCTCCCTCATCTGTTCTGGATTGGCCCTGTAACCCATTTCCTTCATTATCACCTCGACGCTCGCCCTCCCGGCGTGCTTTCCAAGGATTATCGACCTCTTCCTCCCTATGACTTCGGGTGAGATTGGCTCGTACGTCTGAGTGTTCCTCAGCAGAGCTGAGGTGTGGATGCCGCTCTCGTGGGTGAAAGCATTCTCTCCGACTATCGGCTTGTTCGGAGGAACCTTGACTCTCGTGAGCTTCTCGACGAGCTGGGAAGTCGGGTAGATCATCTCCTTGTTTATCCTCGTCTCAATCTTGTAAAGGAACTCGAGGGCCATCACGACCTCCTCGAGAGCGGCGTTGCCCGCCCTCTCCCCGAGACCGTTCATGGCCACGTGTATCTCGTCCGCACCACCCTTTACCGCGAAGACAGTATTGGATGTGGCGAGGCCGAAGTCGTCGTGTCCGTGAAACGCAACCGGAACGCTGAACCTCTCTTTCAGTCTGCTCATGGTCTCAAAGGCTTTTTCCGGCGAGAACACTCCGACTGTGTCGGTGAAGGTCAGCCTGTCGGCCCCCGCATCTACTGCGCGCTCGTAGAGCCTGACTATGAAATCGAAATCTGCCCTCGACGCGTCCTCACCACCAAACTCGACCGTCAGCCCCCTCTCCTTGGCATACTCAATTGCCCTAACCGACATCTCGATTATGTCCTCCCTGCTCTTTCCCGGGAACTTGCTCGAGATGTGTATGTCCGATGAGGGAGCCACCATGAACACCGAGTCCGCTCCTGCATCGGCAGCAGCGTCGATGTCCTCGTTCTTTATTCTTGCAAAGCTGCAGATCTCCGCCTTCAACCCAGCTTCGCTGATCCTCTTTATGGCCTGAAACTCACCCTCAGATGCTATCGCCGTTCCGGCCTCTATTATGTCCACTCCAAGCCTGTCGAGAGCTTCTGCAATCATCAGCTTCTGCTCGACGCTCAGCGAAACTCCGGGAGTCTGCTCACCGTCCCTGAGGGTGGTGTCGAGTATGATGAGTGTCATTGGTTAGCATGGACATGAGGATGATATAAAAACTTTGGCATGAGACAGAAGCGCCCCTCCCAGATTTCTATGGTTTGTGACTCACGCAGTGCCCCCCTGCTCACTCCCCCTCACCAGAGCGTGTACGCGAGATTGGTTAATGACAATAATGAGCACCATGTAAGTTGAAAACGCTTAAATAGTTTTCCATATATAGAAGTCAGCGTATGCAGACAAAGTACTATCATCTCCTGAGCAGGTACTTTGTGGAAGAGCTGTCACCGGAGCAGGTGATCGAGGATTTTGACTCTCCCGAGGAGGGAGAAATTATAGAGTCGTACTGGATTTACAAGCCCGTTGTTGGCGTTAGCATTATCAGGGACAGAGATACCGCCGGAATAAAGTACCTTCTCCTCGAACCCACTCTAACCGTGGACGAGTTTCAGATTCTCGAGAACATATACTTCGAGCTCGGCAACATACTCATACTCAAGGACATCACCATGGACCTCTCGCAGAAGGAGAGGATTCTTCTGGACGCATTCGAGCAGATTCTTACGGAGTTCAGCGTGGACATCGACCCCGTCCTGAGGTTGAAGTTCCTGTACTACCTCTTCAGGGACTTCATCGGGTTCGGCCCGATAGACGGGGCCATGAACGATCCTTACATTGAGGACATAAGCTGTGACGGTTACGATATTCCCGTTTACGTTTACCACAAAAAGTACGGAAACATACCAACCAACATAACGTTTTCCGAGATGGAGCTCGACAGGTACGTGCAGGCCCTCGTGCAGATCGCTGGGAAGCACATAAGCTACGGGAACCCGATCATGGACGCGTCGCTGCCTGACGGTAGCAGGCTTCAGGCTACATACGGTACTGAAATCACTCCGAGGGGATCGAGCTTCACAATCAGAAAGTTCACGGAGGAACCTTTGACACCGATCGACCTGATTAGGTTCGGCACGTACACTCCAGAGCAGATGGCTTACTTCTGGCTCGCCGTGGAAAACAAGCTGAATGTGATGGTTGTAGGTGAGACGGCAGCGGGAAAGACGACGACGCTCAATGCCATCCTGATGTTCCTCCCCCCGGACGTCAAGGTCATATCCATAGAGGATACGAGGGAGATAGCGCTGAAGCACGAGAACTGGATAGCGGGAGTTACGAGGGAGGTTACGAGTGGAGACGAGAAGTCGATAACGATGTACGACCTGCTTAAAGCTGCTCTCAGACAGAGGCCCGAGTACATCGTCGTCGGAGAGATAAGAGGTATTGAGGCCCAGACGCTGTTTCAGGCGATGTCAACCGGGCATGCGGCCTACTCCACGCTGCACGCAGGTGACATCCATCAGGTTATCTACAGGCTCGAGAGCGAACCCCTGAACATCCCCAGGAGCATGATGCAGTTTCTCGATATCGTCACGATACAGACCCAGTGGATGAAAGGGGGGGTCAGGAAGAGGAGGGCGAGGGGCGTCTACGAGTTCATAGGCATAGACCCCAACGACAAGAACCTTCTAATCAACGAAGTCTACCGGTGGATACCTCACGAGGACGCGTACTACCTCGTTAACCCGTCGAAAAAGCTCGAGAAGATTTCCCTCCTCAGAGGAGAGGACCCCGACGAAACGCTGAAGGAGCTGGAGAGGCGCGCCAACTTCCTCAGGTACCTCGACAAAAAGGACATCAGGGACTTCGTCAAGGTGACCCACATGATACAGTCCTACTACAGAAACAGGGAGGAGACGTTCGAGTTCATAGTCAGAGAAGGGATGAGGTATGAGCTTGGCGTTTGAGAGAGTGATCGAAAGAGCGCTGGGAAAACTTGAGCCGAGGTTCGAGCTGTGGGTCCCGCAGTTCATCGTCAGGTACTACAGGGAGAGATACACGAGAAAGAGGAGCAGATACAGCGGACTTGAGAAATCCCTGATCTCAGCGAGAATTCCGGTATCCGTGCCGAGGTACCTCGCAATAGCGTTCTTCTACTCCCTGATCCTGCTTCCCCTCTACGTCCTCGTTTCACTGTTCGTCTCGCAGATCGTAGGTTACTACTACATGCTGTACGTTTCCGGTGAGCTACCCCCAGAGTTATACGGCCTCGGCAGCATCCCCATCTAGGTCTCGTTCCAGAAGCCCGACGTCTTCGTCATCGAGGTCTTCTCCACAATAGCACTGACGGCAGCAATGCTCCTCGCCGTGAGGTGGGCCATACTCAACTAACCGAGACTGGTCGCATCCCAGAGGAGGTCGAAGATTGAGGCGACATTACCACACGTGGTGAACATAATGCTCGGGATGTCAAAAGGTGGCACTCCACTCCTGGAGATCATAAAAACCGTGGCCGAGGAGCGAGCGGTTACGGGGGAGGTTGGAAGGGAGTTCTCAGTGATCGTGAGAGAGATCATGGTTTTTCACAGGGACATAATCTCCGCAATGAGGTACGTTGCGAACACAACACCATCCCCCAAGCTGGCTGAGTTCTTAGAGGACATGATCAGCGTTGTCGAGGGAGGTGGAAAGCTCAGCGAGTTTCTCGAGTTCAAGTCATCCCACTACATCGAGGAGAGGGAGAGGTACCACGAGATCTTCATAAACTCCCTCGAGATCCTTGCGGAGGTTTACGTCTCGCTCTTCGTTGTCGCACCCCTCTTCACCCTCATAGTCTTCGTCGTCATGGGGATGATGGGTGAGAGCATTGACACGATCTCCAAGGTGATAGTCTACGGCTACATACCCCTCGGCGGAGTCATGTTCATATGGCTGCTCATGTCCATGATGCGAACAGAATCGGCGGGATGGGTTGCAGAGCGCAGGACTCCCGTGTTCGTAAGGGCAAGGGTGATCAGCAACGGGAGGTCCGGGGCATACAGGGTCAGGAACGATGTTCTGTCACTCCTGCGATCGAAGGTTGTGAGCCTGAAACACAGAATGAATCTGTCCGGACTGCTGAGGAACCCGGAGTACACCCTCCTCATAACGCTGCCAGCCTGTATCGTTCTGGTCGCACTGATGTGGGGCAGTTACAGACTCGAAACCGTGCTCGGGCTGGTGATGGCGGTCGTTCTGACGCCCTACATAGTTCTCTACGAGTACAGAACATACACCCTCAAAAAGCTGGAAAACGAGCTCCCCGAGTTTTTGAAGCAGCTCGGCAGCCTGAACGAGAGCGGACTTACTCTCGTTGCCGCACTGAAGGTCCTCTCCACTACAGACTTGGGAGCACTCACGAAGGAGGTCATGAACATCAGAAAGGACATAGAGTGGGGCAGGCTGATAACCGAGGCTCTCGAAAGGTTTGAGGACAGGATTGGTAGCAACGTTGTGTCGAAGGTCGTTTCCATCCTCGTGAAGGCACTTGAGGCCACGGACAACGTCAAATCGGCCATATTCACCGCCGCCTCGGATGCCGAGATGTACTTGGAGTTCAGGAAGAGGATCGCCAACGAGATGTTCGTCTACACGGTCATAGTCTACATAACCTTCGCTGTGTTCCTGTTCACGGTCGTCGTGCTCAATCAGAACTTCATAAACGTTTTCGGTAACATAGAGGTGCCGCAGTCGTTCACGGGCCAGACATTTACCTTCCCCGACGCGGAAATGCTCACCACGATGTTCTATCACGCCACCCTGCTCAACGGTCTCTTCAGCGGACTCGTTGCCGGTGTGATGGGTTCGGGTAGTCTGAAGTCGGGTTTGAAGCACTCTCTCGTAATGGTCCTCTCGTCCATACTCGTGTTCCACCAGTTTGTCGGTGTGAGTCTGTGAGGGAGAGCATGGGCCTGTACGGCATATACGACCTTGACGAGCTGGAAATCTCGGAGAAAGGGGTCAGGATAACTCTGGAAAGACACCCGGAGCACTACGTGTACACAAGAGAGTTTCGCGGAAGTGTGGTCGAGAGGCTGATAGTTTCGAAAAGGGGAAAGGCTGTGGTGAACCCGGTTGAGCCGGTGAACCTTCCGAAGCAGGTGTGCAACCACCTTGAGATCTCCTTCAGAAGGCCAGTTGTGGTTGAGCCTAAATACAGAAAGACCTTCTTTCTGAAGTTTCCCGTGGAGATTGGCGTTTTCATCACGGGTAAGGGGGACATCGAGCTGATAGATGTCTTCAGCTTTGCAAAGCAAAAGTACACTCTGTACGGGGACCCGAGGAACGGGATCATATGCAGGTACTGGGAGAGCGATCCACACCTTTCGATGCCCGAGGCAGATCCCCTCGAGGAGGGCATAATGAGGCTCGAGATCAGAAACACGGAAAACGAGTGGATAAACGTGGGCAGGGCTGTCTTCAACGTCTATCTGATGAGCATATACTACAGCGACGACCTCGTTTTTTCCAACGCCGAAATGGAGATCCTCTCGAAGAGAGTTGCGGAAACGAGGTTCATACTCTATCCGCTCAGAGACGGGATGAGAAAGTCGGTCGAGATTTTCACTCCCAGGAAAGTTCCCGGACTCACAAAAAAGTTCTTCATGGAGTGGGGACTATGATAGACGTGCTCGACCTCACGCTGTATGGAGAAGTGACCCTCTACGACTTCACAGTAGCGTTTTTCGTGATGTTCTTCGCCGTCCTGATCGCGAGGTTCGCCACCTCCAACCTCAGGAGGGCCCTGTCGGAGAAGCTCAAGAAGGATCAGCTCGAAATCCTGCTTAAGGTCGTGAACCTCGCCATACTCCTCGTCGCGTTTCTCTCTATATCCCCAATGCTGGGAATCAACCTGTCCGGACTGCTCGTTGCAGGAGGCATAACGGGTATCGTCATTGGTTTTGCCAGCCAGAGCGTCGTGGCGAACCTCATCTCCGGACTCTTCCTGCTCTGGGAGAAGCCGATAAAGCTGGGAGACCAGATAAACGTTGACGGAATAGCGGGCTTCGTGGAGGACATAAACATAATCTCAACCGTGGTCAGGACGTACGACGGGCTGTACGTGAGAATTCCAAACGAGAAGCTGTTCACGTCGAAGATAACCAACTACGTGGCAAATGTTGCGAGGAGGTTCGAGTACACGATAGGCATAAGGTACTCTGACGATGCCGACAGGGCGGTGGAGATCGTTAAGAGAGTCGTCGAGGACGAGCCGTTCGTTCTGAAGAACCCTGCTCCGGTCGTGTTCGTCGACAGTCTCGGAGACAGCGCGGTGAATCTCGTGGTCAAGGTGTGGGCACCGGTTAGCGTGTGGTATGACGTGAAGATGGCGCTTCTCAACAGGATCAAGGTGGAGCTCGAAAGAAACGGAATAGAGATACCGTTCCCACAGCGTGTTGTGTGGTTTGCCAGCGATCTCAGGCTCAGAAAGAGCGGGGAATAGTTTTTATTCCCCCTGACACTCTCTACAATTTATGAAGATCGTTGCCGTGTCAGACACCCACGTCGAGAAGTTTGCAGAGCTGCCAGAAAAACTCATCACGCTGATGGATTCTGCTGACATGGTTGTTCACGCGGGAGACTACGTGACCCCAGAGGTTCTGGACGAGTTCGAAAGCAGGTACGAGTTCGTTGGAGTTTACGGGAACAGCGACGCTGCGGAGGTGAGGGAGAAACTCAGCGAAACGGAGGTCTTCGAGGTAGATGGTGTGAGAATTGGGGTGACTCATAGGGGAAACTTCTTAAACGAGTTCCACGACCTCGGATACAGGGCGAGGGAGCTGGGAGTTGATCTGCTCGTCTTCGGACACATCCACAGGTTCGTGGTCGAGAAATTCGGTGACGTGGTTGTCGCCTGTCCGGGAAGCCCAACCAGGCCGCGACTGTCGGCGTCAAGCTGCGCAGTGATCAGGATCGAGGACGGGAGAGTTGAGATCGACTTTGAGCTTGTGAATGAGTTCGCGTGCGGGATAGACGTGAGGCTGAAAACCTGAGGTGACGCTGGGATGAAGGTTTGTCTGGTTGGCCGGGACATTGAGAGGATAAAGGATGAGCTCGGCAGGAAGGGAAGAGTCATCGTGGTTGAGAAGGGGAGTGGAGGTGAGGAGAAGGTCGTCTTCGGAGAGAGATCCACCACGTTTTCCGTGAGTCCGGTAAACCTCAGAGAGGTTCTCGAAATTCTCGCTGACCTCGGGTACGATTACGCTCTGCTCAGCGGATTCATGAGGGAGGAGGTGGCGAACCTCGGAATCTTCATTCCAGAGGTGGAGAGTGCTGAAGACGCGGAAAAGGCCGAGGACTGCGAAACCCTGAAGAGCATAATCCGGAAGCTCAAGGAGAGCGAGGGTGCGGAATTCTGTGGAGCGATCGGGGTCTTCGTGGGATTCGTTAGGAGAATCTCCGAGAGCAAAGAGGTTGTGAGGCTCGAGTACGAGAAGTACGACGAAATCTTTGACAGGGTGAGGGAGGAAATCGAGAGCGAGATCCTCAGGTACGAGGGCGTGAGAGGCGTCAGGATCCACCACAGGGTCGGTACGCTAATGCCGGGCGAGGACATCGTCTACGTGGTGGTGATGGCGGAGCACAGAAAGGACCTGTGGGAACCCCTCCAAAAGGCAGTGGAGCTCTTCAAGGCCAGACTTCCAGTGTGGAAGAAGGAGGTCTACGTGGACGGAGAGGTGTGGGCCCACGACAGGGACCTAAACAAGTGATCTGAGAATCCTCAGCACCACCTCTCCTTCCTCCCTGTTTCTGGCAGTGGTCACCACGTGAATCTGCTGGACCGCACCACCGTGTATGAGCAGTGCCCTCACGTTGCCCCTGTCGTCGCACCTCGTGAGCTTCAGCCTAACGCTCCCCGCAGCAGTTCCCCTGTTCTCTATAACTCCCGGGACGACCTTTTTCACATATTCAGATGACGCAATCCTCATGACGTACTCTCTGCCCTCCCTGCCACCGATTATCGTGGAGTGCGAACCGCCTATCTTCTCGTCTGGAGGAATGTTCACTTTTACGAGCTTATTCCTGGCCCTGACGAAGCTTTCGAGCTTTTCTGCAAATTCTTCCAGGCCCATTGGCTCGGACGTGAGGATTTTCGCGCCGTAAAACGACGTGAGCCTGAGCATCCTCTCCGCAGCGGCGACCTTCTCCACGTTCGTTCCGGAAACGACGACCTCGTCTGCCCTCTTTCTGTGCAGCTTTTCCCAGATGGCCTCGTAAAGGTTTCTTCTGCTCTCCCACTCGTCGTACTCCCTGAACGTCAGCACCTTCCTGAAGTCTCCCACGAAGATCAGGGACACCCCTTCCCCTGCATGAACGCCTGCGGAGATGAGGTTCCTGCTCCCGCACCTGAGACAGAAGTCAAATTCCTCGTCGAGCTCGTGAAAGCACACCCTGCACTTCATCGCATCATTCTGAGAATGTTCCTGAACATGTACACGCTGTCGCTGAGCACGCTAACCTTGGACTCGCCGCCGTGACTCCACTCCACGGGTATCTCCCTGATCCTCAGCCCCTCCCTCTGGGCGAGCACGAGGAGCTCCGTGTCCCAGAACCAGTGGTTATCCTCGATTCTGTCGAGAATTGGCACTATCCTGCTCTTTCTGAACCCCTTGAATCCGCACTGATGGTCTCTTATGCTCGAACCGAGCAAGGTCCTCACGAGGGTGTTGTAAACCCTTGAGGGAAGCTCCCTGAAAACGGGCCTCTTCGCCCTGCTTCCCTTCATCAGCCTCGAGCCAATGGCTATGTCGTATCCATCTCTGAGCGCCTCATATATTTCCTTCACGTGCCTGAGAGACGTCGATAGGTCGACATCCATGTACATCACGAACTCGTACCTTGCATTCTTTATCGCCCTGTTCAGCGCTTTTCCTCTTCCGAGCCGCTCGTCGCTGTGCAGGTGGGTGACGAAATCGTACCTCTCGGCAATTCTGCTGGCCACGACGTCTGTACCGTCATCAGAACCGTCCTCTGCGATTATTATCTCGTACTGGCTGAAACTGGACTCCATGTAGTCCCTCAGCCTGTAAAATGCATTCTCGAGTCTCTCTGCTTCGTTGTATGCCGGAAGTATGACGCTTATCATCTCCTGCAGACTTGTGGTGAGGGATATTTGAAGTTTTTCCGACACTACATTTTTATCACGCAGATAGTAGGTTCGCTGATGTCGGCTCTCAGGATCGCGGCAGGATTGGCGATCATCGCGCTTGTGATTTTCATGTTCCGCGACTCCGTCGCCTACATTTTGTCCGCGGACCCCCTGATGTTTCTCCTCGCCGTTCTGTCATACACCGCACTGAACGTGCTTCTGGCCTACAGGATCCACTACCTTCTCGTCAGGATGGGCGAGGAGGTGGGGTTTCTCAGAGTGCTGAGGCTCCACTACGCCGGAATGATAGCCAGCGACTTCACTCCGGGAAGGGCAGGGTATTTCGCAATCCCGGCTCTGGCGAGGAGGTACGGGCTGGACGGAAGCAGGATCCTGGGCGCGATTCTCTCGTTTCAGGCCGTCGAGATGGTGGTCAAGATACTCGGAGCGAGCCTTGCGATCTTTTACCTGCTCTCCTCGGACAGCTACCTCACAATCATAATCCCCGCCGCGCTCACTTTGGGTGCGATCGCATACCTCTGGTCCGACATCCCTCCCAGAATAGACAGGCTGGAGGAGGTCAGGAAGAGCGCGAGGATGACCAAGAGCCACGCGCCCTTCATCTTCGCGATCTCCCTTGCAGGCTGGGCTGTCGTGGGTTTTCAGTGGTACTTTCTGTTTCGATCCCTGAACATTGACGCGACGTTCCTGCAGGCGTTCCTCCTCCAGCCGCTCGCGACACTGCTGATGTTCACACCATTCACCCCGGCGGGCATGGGCGTGTTCGAGAGCGGCTCTGCATTTCTGATCTCGATGGTAACGGGGAACATTTCGTACGGAATTGCACACTCTCTCCTCGTGAGGAGTTCGACGATCATCGCCGACATTCCCGGTGTGGTGGAGTACCTCTCGAAAAAGGAGCTATGACTCGAGCACCCTCCTCTTGAGCAGCATTGCGGACGCCATCATCGATTTTTCGGGGTAGAACTTCAGCTCGTCCACCACGAAGCTGTTCATTATCTCCTCGTCGTCTGCGCCGGACCTTATCATCTCAGCAAACCTCTCCGTCTCGATCCTCGCCCTCTCGACTGCCCTATCGCACTCCCTGCCCGTGAAGTACCTGACGTGCCCGAGCCCGAGGACGCTGGGTTTGAAGCGGGCTATCCTGTCAATTGAGTTCAGGTACTGCTCGTAACTGTAGAAGAACAGCGGAACGACTCTGCCTGATGACGTGAAGTATCCGAGGGAGTCCGATACGATCAGCACGTTCTCCTTTCTGTCGTACAGCACCACCGAGTCCGGGGAGTGCCCGGGGACCTCGTAAATCTCGAGACCGTGGTACTCGTCACCCTCCCCCACTGTCACATCTACTCTCAGACCCTCCCCGTCATACCTTTCTCCGCAGACCTCCAGGTCGTCAGAGAACCATGAATTCACAAGCTTCTCCTTCTCGAGCAGTCTCGCGATTCCCCTGTGCCCAGCGACTTCTGCGTCCGGGTACTGTTCGAGCAGGACAGAAAGGCCCGTGATGTGGTCAAAGTGGGCGTGCGTAACGAAGATTGAGTCCACGTCCTCGTCAAGCTCCTCGAGAAGTTTGCTCGCAGTGCAGGTGAGCCCGGTCTCTATAAGAACCGTCCTCTCGCCAGAATAGACGTAGTAGTTCACGAAGCCGATCCTGTACAGCCTGAAAGAGTCTGTCAGCTCTATGACCTCGATTTCCATGTTTTTTAAATGATTAATTAAATTGAAATAGTTTGCGATAACACTCCCGGTGAGACAACATTTATTACACTTCGAGTGCTACACTTTTACTGCCCCAACCGGGGAGGGGGTGGAGAAAGCAAGGCTTGCGATGAAGCTCCCTGCAAGCGTTGGGGTTACACCGTGTCGCATGGTCCCTGAACGAGCGGGAGCAAATGCTCCTCTCGATGACTTCAGGGCAACCCCGACATGGGACAGCCCCGAACGGTCAGCCATCCCGAGTTGGCGTGAGCCCTGCGATGAGGGGTGGTGTTAGCTTCGGGGGACATTCTGCGATTTGTCGCAGTGTGGTGGGACAAAAATCTGAAATTCGTCCCTGTAAATTGGTAAACCTGCTGCTCTGCATAACGATAATTAAGGTAAAACCGGGAGACAAAAACGATCAGTAGCTCTTTGCTATCGCGTTCAGCTTTCCTTCTCTCCCGCAGACAATGCACTGCCCTTTCTCGCTCACGTCAATCCCTTCGGGAATCTCGACGAGCTGTCCAAGCACTCCCGCGCTTACCTCGTCTTCAACCCTCTCACCGCACTCCAGGCTTTCGCACAGATGGAAGAAAGCCACACCCTTTCCGACCCATTCTGCGATCTCGCTCAGGTCGTCGAAGTACCTTATCCTCTCCACCATCTCCCTGTGCGCCTTCTCTCTAAGCCTCTCATGCATTTCCCTGCCCCACTCCCGTATTCTCTCCTCGGTCAGCTCGTCAGCCGGGACCTTCCTCTTCACCTTCTCGTCCCTGAAAGACACGACCACCTCGCTGTTCTCGGCCTCTCTCGGACCTATCTCCACCCTGATCGGCACGCCGAAGAGCTCCCATCTGTAGTACTTTGCCCCGGGCCTGTCGTCGCTGTCATCCATGATTACCCTGAAGCCCATGCCCTTCAGTGTCTCGTAAACGCTGTTCGCGAGTCCCATTACGAGCTCTTCCTTCCCCTTGTAGAGGATCGGGATTACGACGATCTGGTGCGGGGCGAAGTCGAACGGCAGCACGAGACCGACGTCGTCCCCGTGTATGCTTATGAGCGAGGCTATGCACCTCTCGGATATGCCATAGCACGTCTGGTGAACGTAGGCGTGATCTCCATCCGGGGTCTCGTACCTGATGTCGAACGTCCTCGCGAAGTTGTCTGCTAAGTGATGGACTGTTCCAATCTGCAGGGTTCTGCCGTCGGGCATTATCGTGTCGAAGGCTATCGTGTAGTCTGCTCCGGGGAACTTGTCCCACTCGGGGCGCTTTATGACAAGGTAGGGGATTGCAAGTGAGTCGTAGAACTCCTTGTATGCAGAAATGGTCTTCCTGACGTTCTCCTCAGCCTCCTCGTAGTTTCTGTGGGCGGTGTGAGCTTCCTTGAAGGACGTTATCTCCCTCAGCCTGATTAACGGCCTTGTGTGTTTGGTCTCGTACCTGAAAACGTTCACGACCTGGTAAACCTTAAGCGGCAGGTCAGCATGGCTCCTTATCCAGAGCTTGAACATGGGATACATGGCAGTTTCGCTCGTCGGCCTCAGTGCGAGCTTCACGTCCAGCTCGTCGAGCCCGCCGTGAGTTATCCAGTAAACCTCGTCCTCGAACCCCTTTATGTGCTGCCCCTCCTTTCCGAGTTCGGTCTCCGGGATTAACGCGGGGAAGTAAACCTCGTCGTGTTCCCTGTCCATTATCTCTCTGAGCTTTCCGTAAACGAGGTTTCTGAGCTTGTACCCGAACGGAAACCAGACGTAAAGTCCCTTGACGGGGTACCTTATGTCCATTATCTGAGCCTGCTGGATTATCTCGTGATACCACTCGGAGAAGTTTGATTTGGGTGGAAGCATGAATATGGGCAAATGAAGGGGTTATTAAAATTTTCTTGAATTTGGCCTGAATTTAAAAAAGGGGGAATGGATGGCGTCACTTGCGCATAGCAACCACTATTGCTCCAAGTGAGGCAATGGCGAATATTATCTCAAAACCTGGTATTTCAAGGAATCCCTTCTTTTTTGTAGTAGGCGTTGATTCAGGAGTGCTTTTTTCTTCCAGTTTGGTTGGCACCTCTTCCATAGTTGGAACTGGTGTTTCTGTTGCTTCTGGGGTCGGTTTAATTTCAGAAGTTGTGGTTGGTGTGGGCGATGGTTTGGATTCTGGCGTTTCTGTGGCTACAGGTTCGGGGGTTTCAATAGGTGCTTGTGTTGGGGTTGGCGTTGGAGTGACCCAGTATCCTCCACCGCCACCTCCAGCTGAGTATCCGCCAGTCGTTGACTTGCTCTCGGCATTAACGCTGACAGTAATTGACATCGTGTTGTTGCTCTCGTCAACTTCACTGAAAACGTTGTCTGGATCGACGACCGCTGTTATGGTGTACGTGCCAGCCGATGATGGCTTCCACGAGAATTCCACTGTCTTAGTCTCGCTTGCGTTTAGCTGCGGAATTGTTTTTATCCAGATGGTGTTTCCGTTAACCTTAAGGGCAATGTCGACGTTCTGCGCATCTACCCTGCCTGTGTTGGAAACGCTAACCGTCACAGTGTATGTATTCCCTGCGGTCATCGAACCCGGTGCGTTTATTCCTACAACTGCCAGCTCCGGATACTGTGCGTAGGCGAACAGAGGATCGCTTACAAGCTCGGAGAGGGCAACCCCTCTGAGTTCTGCGAGCTTCGTCAGATCGATTGCAATCGTGGAGTTCTCTCTGTCGATTTCAACACAGCCGAGGGTCATGAGATCTTCCCAGCTCTGCGAGGACTTGTTCCACATATAGACGTATGGTGGAGAGACGCTGTAAACTGCTATGAACCTCATGGAAGTTACGTTCTCGAGGTTTCCGCTCAGGTTTATGTAGTATGCCCTCTGCGCAGGTGGTGGTACGTTGAACGTGGAGCTGAGCGGCGACATTTCGACTGTCAGGTTCACCACACCATCCGAGCTCTCATTGGATTCGACTTCGGCCAACAGGAACGGTGCAAGCTGTAATACCTCTTTTGTGCCGTTTTCCACAGTCTCGTTCACCTCAACTTCGGCCGGAACCACCAGATAGGTCATGTTGAAGTTGCCAAGGGCATCTCTCGCCATAACCACCACATAGTGTGACATCTGTTTTGTTAGCTCCACCGTTGCCGTGTAGTCGTAAGATCTCGGCAGGTTGCTTGGGGTTGCGGTGTAATTCAGCACATCAACGGTCTGATTGTACGGTATCCACACCCTAAGCCAGCTTATTCCTGACAGGTCTGAAACGGTTGCGTTGATTCTCAAATATTCTGTGTTCCACTCTCCGGTTGTGGCGTTGTACTCGAAGTGGAGTTCGCTCTTGTTGATCTGCAGGGTTACTGAAGGTCTGACGTGCTCGAATAGAGTTATGTTAGCGTTCGTGAAGTCTCTTCCGTCGATGACTATGGGCGTTGCGTTCATGTCTGTGACGTTTATCGCAAATCCGGTTGGCTCGCCCTCATCTCCGTGATTGCCATTTCCGTTGAGGTCTGCAGCAGCCAGGATGTAATATGTGCCGTTCCTGACCTTCAGTGTGAATGGCTGAGAGAGGTCTGTGATTATCGTCTCCGCTACAGGCTCATCGCTAACCCCGGGTATGTGGTCGAACGCAGCAACCCAGAACTCGGCATTGGTGGTGTTGCCAGAGTAGAAGAGGTAGCCTGTGATGTTGTATGTTGGGTAAAGCTCGAAGTACTCCTCCCATCCCTGCATCAGCGGGTGGTAGTCTCTGTCGCTGGAATCCACGCTGTAGGCCGTGTCGCCGATCCCGTCTCCATCACCATCGCTTCCGGCATAATCGCTCCAGTAGTTGCCCATGTAGTTCGTGTACTGCCTTCCGTTGTAGGTGTAGGTTATCTTTACAGTCGAATTCCAGATGTTGTCCGAGCCCGTACTTCTTACGTTGTCGTAAGTGTTGGCAATGAAGTTGTTAAGGTAGATGATGTTGTTATCCGAATCGTACAGATAAATTCCGTAGTTGTTGAAGATTACGTTGTTTCTGGTTACCTCCGTTCCACTTGAGTATTTAATATACAATCCTCTGTCATTATCCCTGATGTCGTTTTCCTTTATTACGAAATTGGAACTACTCCAGATGTATATTCCGTATCCGTCAGACCAACCCGATCCCTCATGCTCGTAGATGTTGTTTCCGCTTATTGTGATGTCCGAAGAGGAGTACGCCCTGATACCATACGTATTGTTGTATATTGTGTTGCCGCTCACAGTGGTGTTGGAAGCATCGTCCAGATAAATTCCGTAGTAATTGTTGTGTATGCTGTTATCGCTGATAACGTTATTTTGAGTGCCTTCCAGTTTTACACCGTAGTAACAGTAGCCGATCTCGTTACTCCTCACAGTGTTGTTTTCAGAACCGAATTCCATGTAAATCCCATACATGTCACTGTTATTGATCAAATTCGACTCGATCCGCGAATCCGTTGTGTTCACCATCAGAACGCCAAAGTAGTTGCCCGAGGTGATGTTGATATTCCTCGCGGTGATGTTGCTGCAGGAAATCAGAGCGAGGAAGCCGACGTCAAGGTTTTCAAGCGTGGCATCTCTTTCCTCAACGAGGTAGTAGACCGGCTTACCGTTGACGGTGTTCGACGTGTCTATGCTCTGGTTGTACTGGTCAACCGTACTGCCGATGATGTGGAACCCAGAGTTGCTGGTTAAAGCGTTGTTTCTGAAGGTGTTGTTTGGCGAGTCGTAGATGTATATGCCGCTGTATCTGTTATCGTGGATATCGTTACCGCTTATCGTGTTTCTATTGGAGTTGAACTTTAAATATATCCCGTATCCCGTTTCGTGAATTCTGTTCCCAAGGATTTCCGAGTTCGTGGTGTTGAGAATCAGAATCCCCGTTTCACTTCCTGTCACGTCCGAATTCGTCACAGTAACGCCATCACACGAAACGAGAGCTATCAGCGCTGCGCTCACGTTTTCAATCTTTACTCCGCTCTGATTTACGAGGTAGTAAACAGGTCTCCCATCCACCGTGTTGGAGGTGTCGATATCCTGATAGTAGTGTGAAAGGCTTCTGCCAGAAATTTCGAAGGTGTTGTTGGTCAGAACGTTTTCCCTCAGAACGTTGTTCGGTGACTGATAGATTTCTATACCTCCTTCATCGTTGTCGTGGACGCTGTTGTCTCTCAGGATGTTGTTCGAGGTATCAGAATCGATATCTATTCCGCTATCCCCGTTTTCGTATATCTCATTCTGTTCGATCGTGTTGTTTGAGCACGGACCGCTTCCCCACGAATACCACAGCTTTATCCCATCGTATCCGTTCCAGTAAATGGTGTTGTTGAAGATGGTGTTGTTGCTCGAAGTCACCTCTATCCCGTACTCATCGTTACCTCCTATCGTGTTGTTGGCTACAACGTTGTAGCTTGAGTAATCCCTGATCACTACTCCATTGCTGTTGTCCTCTATGATGTTTCCATCAATCCTGTTCCTGTGAGAGTTGTAGAGTTCAATTCCATCCCCGTTTGCGTATCTAATTTCGTTATCCGTGATAACGCTGTCGTTGGTGTAGCTCAGGGTTATTGCATCATCTCCTCCAGCTGAGATGGTGTTGCCTGAAATGGTGCTGTTGTTAGTATAATCGAAGTAAATTGCCTCATCATTGCCAGAATCCCAGTTTATGGTGTTGTTGATTATACTCACTCTGTCCGAGTATATTACATCAACTGCAGTATATCCATCCCACGTGTCAATGCTGCAGTTTCTCACCGTAACGTTAGCTGATCCCTCCACGTATACCCCATCCTCGTAAATGTATATGCTGTTGTTTTCAACGGTGTGGTTTTCTGAGTTGAGGATGTGAATTCCATAGTTCGCTTCCAGCGTTATGTTTTCCAATTTTACATCTAATGTGTTGTTGAGGTAAATTGCGTAGTCCCAGTCCGTCAGGTTTACGTTCTTGATTGTTACGTTTTCCAGCCGGGTTGTTGAGTTGTAAACGTAGATCCCGTACGTATCCCAGCCATTGGTGCCGTCTATTAAATGCCCGTTCCCGTCAAAAACAACATCGCTCGCCGTGATGTTTATGCAGACACCCGAAGAATTGTCGAGTATGTCAGCCGTAAGCACGTAGTACCCCGGGGAATCAATTACAGTGCAATTATTTACCACTGTCTCAGCCATTGAAGGACTTACAAGATACACGATTGACACAATCAGCAACACAATAACCGCAGGTTTTGCTCCTTTCCTGTGGCGTCTCCCCATCAAACTCACCCCTGGAGCCAATCCCGATGGAGGTGTGATTATCCCATTGAGTCAAGATAAATAATGTAAATATAAATGTTTCTGTGTTCAACAATTAAACAATAAGGTTGGCAATGGAGTTTGCTGAAATAAGCTTTAGAGGAGGGTTCAGTCAGAAGACCTCACCCTTTCCAGTTCGACGAGCTTCCCTGCGATGCTCGAGATTTTTTTAGATATGATGTGTTCAGGATTTAAACTGACAAAAAAAGGAAGATCTGCTGTGACATCACAGCTACAGGGAATTTCTCCTAATACAGGATAATCCAACTCAATATCTCTAACGACTCTGTTGACAATAACGTATTTTGGCCTTTCAATGTTCTTGGAGACTGAAAACAGCATGTCCAGCCCCTTCAAATCATCCATTTCGGGTCTTACCACGAAAAGGATTATGTCACTTAAGAGCATGGAATTCACGGCCATATAGTCAAGACCGGGAGAATTGTCAAGCACAATGAATGAATAGCCAATCTTCTTAAGCTCGTTGATCACACCCTCAAGCCTTGTCAGAATTTGCAGATATTCATGATCCTTTCTGGCAATGCCCCTTCTTATATGCTGAATCTCTGGTGACGCCAAAAGAACCCATAGGTAATCATTAACTTGATATATGAAGTCCTTTACCCTTCCACCGTTGACCAGCAGGTCATTAACATATTTGTCGTGTTCAAAGTAATTGCTCAGGCTTGGTGCTTTTAGATCGAGCTCAATCAGACAAACCTTAAATTTTTTCGAGAGAATATATGACAGGTTCGTGGCCAGAAAGGTCTTTCCAGTGCCACCTTTAAAAGAATGGATACCAACTATCACTTTCTCCACCCCCCTGAAACCCACCTGAGGTAGTCTTCAACACTAACGGACGGTTCTTTGGAAACACCAATGAGGAACGCGGACAGCAAAAGAAGGATCATAACCAATACCGTATTGACCCCATACAGCCCAGTACACGAAAGCAAATACCCCATTAAAATAGGAGTAGTTATGAAAAGGAGGCCGACGCCATACTGTCGCGCTTCAGATCCATAGTTGCTGAGGTCTGCCCAAATTACAGTTGCGAAGACATCTATGAATGCGTAAGAAGCTTGGATCAGATGGGAAGACATCACGAGATTCTCTGGAAACATAAGAACTGAGACACATAATGCGAGTAATCCAACCACTGCGACAGCTTTTTTGCTGAAAATATCGTAAAGGTAACCTGAAACTGCAGCGAACACAACATAAAACAGAACATGGGTTTGTATACCAGCTTCCCTAAATGCTGGTTCCATAACTCCATACATAACACCTCCTAAAAGGTAAAAAACAAAAACTGGAAGTGAAAAGGAAATAAAGGAGTGGTTCATCTTCGAATTTACGGTTTCAAACTCAGGAATGTCTGCCACAACAATCAACAACAAGGGCAAAATACAAAGTAAAACCATCATCTCAAGTTTTCCAACAACATACACAAGGTAAAAGACATACAGATTTGCCATTGCAGCAGCCGTGGCCAAGACCCTTCCCCGGTACCATGGTCGGACAAAGCGAGCATAAAAACTTCCAATTGCAACTATAAAAATCCCCATTAAAAAGCCAACCAGAGAAATAAAAGATAGATGTACAGTTGTAATAATCGTGGAGAACGCTATTCCTGCTGCCAGTAAAAGCATAATAATTTTCCTGTCTTTAATTCTATCGAAAAACGTGGCTGCAAAAACTATACCCCCGATATGGAAAACAAAAAACATTGAATAGAATGTGAGCATATCATAACCAGTTTTTTCGAGAAGAGATAAAGAGACTGGGCCAAAATTTGGGAACGATAGCAAAAATGCAGTGTACGCAAACCATAGGATGAAGCCGGAAGATTCATATCTCATATATCACCCTCCTCCCCTCCCGACGCTTTTTAATATACCCCATCTTGACGAGAGTTGTCAGGTAATGGCTCTCTATTGCCCTTCCTCTTCCAGTTAATCTCGCAACATCAGACGCAGTTCCGCTCCCAATCTTGGAAAGTGCCATCATTGTCGTTCTTAGGTTATCTGGGAGTTCCAATAAGGTAAATGGATCGATACGTGATGCACCTTCTTCCCTGTTATTGAGCTTCTTTTCTATTATCTCCAGTACATCCAGTATTTTTCTGAGCAACTGAACTATTTCTTCACTGCTATCCACACTCTCAATTCAGAATACTCTCAATAAAAGAATTGTCGTTTCCAACATGGGGCACTCAATCCCGTTTCCACAAAAACTTTATTAATAGCACTGCACTCCCAGCCATAAGGGGTGTTAAAATGGCGAGGAGAAAGAGGCAGACAAGGGTTAAGGATAAGTGGACGATGAAGAAGTGGTTCACACTCATCGCTCCAGAGTACTTCGGCATGGCAGAGGTTGGGTACACTCCAGCAGACGATGAGAGCAAGGTGGTAGGCAGGACCGTGGAGGTTACGCTTGCTGAGCTCACCAACGACTACTCCAACCAGAACCCGTACAAGAAGCTGGTTTTCAAGGTATTCAGAGTTGCCGGGGAGAACGCATACACCAAGTTCCACAGGTTCGAGCTCACCAGAGACTACCTGAACAGCCTCACGAGGAGGAGGACGAGCAAGATCGAGGACATCGTGGACGTGCAGACCGCAGATGGCTACGTTCTTAGAGTTAAGAGTGTCGCATTTACTGTCAAGAGGTGCCAGAGCTCACAGAAGAGGGCAATAAGAAAGGTGATGAACGAAATCGTGAAGGAGAACGCGAAGAAGAGCAACTTTGTCCAGTTCCTTCAGGAGGCAATTCTGGGCAAGATACCTGCCGAGATATACAGGAACGCGAAGAAGGTCTACCCGCTCAGGAGAGTGGAGATCAGGAAGATAGAAGTCCTCAGAGAGCCTAAGGAGATTGTGGAAGAAAAGGCCCTCGCAAAGGCCGAAGAAAAGGTTGAGGCCGAGGCCTAATTTTTTGTCTTTTATCACTCCCTCGTGTAGTAGTAATACTCTCCAGCTGCTTTCTGTTCTCTGTCGAGCCTTGAACCGGGCTTGTTAACCCTCGGCCTCTTCGTCTCCTCGTCCCTCCTGAAGGTTATGTCCAGGTTCCTCAGGAAGAGGTTCATCCCGTCCCTGAGGTTCATCGGCCTCCTCGCCCTGCCCCTCCTTCCTGGCTCACCCTCGAAGACCATCACCCTGTCGGATAGCATGTCCACCAGGTAAATGTCGTGGTCGACGACGAGCACGGACTTGGAGTTGTTCATCGCAAACCTCTTGATTATCCTCGCCACCTCCGTTCGCTGCTCCACGTCGAGGTGGGCCGATGGCTCGTCGAGCAGGTAGAGGTCCGCATCCCTCAGGAGGCACGCGAGTATCGCCACCCTCTGGAGCTCGCCTCCGCTCAGCTCGTCGATGTTTTTATCGAGGAGCTTTTCGAGCTGGAGGGGTTTGATGAACTCCGTTCTGTAGTAGGAGGAGTCAATCATAGGGTTTATGCTCCTCAAAAACGAGATTACCGGCATGCTGACATCTCCTTTCACGTACTGAGGTTTGTAGGACACCTTTATGTCGAGCTTAACCTTACCGTCGTCGTCTTCCAGAACCCCGGCAAGAACCTTGACGAACGTGCTCTTACCGGTGGCGTTCGGACCGAGGATACCAATAACCTCCCCCTTTCTGATGTCCCCGCTGTCTGCCTCGAGTGTAAATTCCCTGAACGACTTCCTGAATTCAGGATACTCGACGAGAACTTCCTCGATTTCGCTCTCCGCGGGCTGGAATATCTCGAATTCGATTTCCTTCTCCCGTATCCTTATGTTCTCCTCCGCAAGGTATCCCCTCAGGTACTGGTTTATGCCAACCCTCACGCCCTTTGCGCTGGTTATCACGCCGTACACAGCGGGCTCGCCGTAGCTTATGTGCACGTAGTCTGCGAGCATGTCCAGGATCGCGAGGTCGTGCTCGACTATTAGAATCGGGCTCCTCTCCGCGACCTCTCTAATCACCTTGGCCGCCTCAATCCTCTGGTATATGTCGAGGTACGACGTGATCTCGTCCAGGAAGTAGAAGTCCGCATCCCTCAGGAGGCACGCGAGTATCGCCACCCTCTGGAGCTCGCCTCCGCTCAGGTCCTTGACGTCCCTATGGATAGCGTTACCAAGGTTGAGCTTCTCCACGTACTCGTCCAGAGCGTTCCTCTCATCCACCCTTTCCAGCAGCCCCCTTACTTTCCCTTTGTAAACCTTCGGGATGGCCTCGATGTACTGGGGCTTCACGCTCACCCTGACGTTTCCGTCGGCGATGGCCTTCATGTAGTCGAAGAGCTCGGTTCCCTGAAACCTGTCCAGAATCTCATCCCAGTCAGCATCATCCCTTCCGAGATTTGGTTTCAGCTGTCCGGAGAGGATCTTCACAGCCGTACTCTTTCCGGTTCCATTTGGCCCGAGCAGTCCGACGACATGTCCCTTCCTCGGAATTGGCAGGTTGTACAGAACGAAACCATTCTTCCCGTACCTGTGCACCTCTCTCCCTTCGAGCTGCTCCGGCAGACCCACAATTGAAATCGCCCCGAACGGGCACTTCTTGATGCAGATGCCGCATCCAACACAGAGCTCCTCGCTGATTACTGCCTTCTCCTCTATGACTATCGTCTCATCACCGGTCCTGACCTTGGGACAGTACTTCACGCACTCCTGACTGCACTTCTTCGGCTGACAGCGTTCCCTGTCAACAACAGCGATTCTGAGAGACATCCACTCCCTCAAAAAAAGAGCGGAATATAAGGATTCCGCATCAGTGGTTGAGGAGGAGCGTCCAGGAGATGTACCAGGTTGCGAGGGTCAGGAAGCTTATCCCGAGCCAGTCCTTGGTTTCTATGGTGAGCCCAAACCTCGGCAGGAGAAACTTGTGAACGTAGATCACCATGACCAGAACGAGGATCCCGAACGGGTCTCTGGTCCTCATGTCCCCAGTTATGAGGTAGGACACGACCCCCGCCACTACACCCATGAGAAGGGGTAAGAATGTTTTGAGATCGTTCTTCTCCATCACATCACCTCATAGATGGCCTTTTTGACAGCAGCACGGGCATGGGGAGTGGCTTGTACGGCTTGCCCTCGCACTCCTTCTTGACTTCTTCGATCAGCTCCTCCACAGTCATCTCGACCTTCTTCTGCCTTTCTCTGGTCGATTCCTTTCTGACGGTGACGCTGAGCCTTCCGCTCTCCAGCTCCTTATCTCCTATGACCACCACGTACGGTATCCACTGGGTTGCGGCATCCCTCACCTTCTTACCTGTGGTTTCCTCCCTGTCATCGACATCCGCCCTTATTCTGTTGGCTCTGAGAATTTCCGCAATCTCCATTGCCTTTTCGAGATGCCTTTCGGCTATCGGAATTATCCTGACCTGCGTTGGGGAGAGCCACACGGGCAGCATTGGGAGTCTTCCCTCCTCTGCCTTCATGTACTCCTTTTCAAGCAGGGAGTACATCACCCTCTCAATCGCACCGCTCGCAGAGCAGTGCAGGATGAGCGGGTGCTTTTCCCTGCCATCTGAGTCCACGTAGGTAATTCCGTACCTCTCCGCATTCTCCACGTCAATCTGGACCGTTGATAGGGCAGAGGCTTTGTCGAGCGCATCGACGAAGTTGAACTCGAACTTCAGCACGAAGTAGAAGAACCTCCTGTCCCACATCTCGATGAGTATGGGCTTGTTCAGAACTTCTGCTATCGAGTGGATGAACTCCCTGTTTTCCTCATAGAAATCTTTGGTTATCCTGATGGCAACCTCATAATCTTCAGGCTCAAGCCCTATCTCTCTCAGCACCTCCACCGACAGCTTGTACTGGTTGTAGAACTCCTCCTTCGCCTCATCAATGTCCCTGACTACCGTGTGCATGTCGGGCATGGTGAAGGCCCTCAGCCTCCTCAGTCCCACAAGCTCTCCTCTCTGCTCCTTCCTGAAGGAGTACCGGGTGAGTTCGTACATTTTGAGCGGGAGGTGCCTGTAGGTTATCGTGGCCTGAGACGTCATTAAAAACTGGCCGAAGCAGGCGGCAAACCTCAGGAAGAAGTCCCTCTTATCCCCCTTTATTATGTACTGTCTGGCCGGGAACCTCTCCAGGTACTTTCTCAGCGTGGGATGTGCCCTGTCATACATTATCGGAGTCTCCACCTCCATCGCCCCGTACTCAATGCACTTCTCGGTCACGAAGGTTTCCAGCAGGCTCTTTATCAGCCTGCCGTTTGGGTAGTAGCGCATGTGTCCGCTGTCCGATGCCTCTTCATAGTCTGCAATTTCGAGCCTCTTCATCAGCTCGACGTGGGGTGGTACGCGATCCACGGCTCTCCTCTTCGATATTTCGTAGTCCACGAACTTCTTCAGGTTGGGGTGGTTGCTGAAGTCGAATTTCTCAACCTCAACAAGCTCCTTCTCAGGAGTGAGGATGTACCAGTAGCTCTTCGCCTTCTCCTCGTCCCTCAGCGCCTGGGTTACCTCAGCATCCTCTCCCCTGATCTCTCTGGAAAGCTCGCTGAGAGGGTGTCCCTTGCATGAAATTTTGAAGGCCTTGTACCATCCGAACGGTGAGCGGTGAACCTCAAAATCTGAGGAGAGCTTTTCCTCCATGAATTTGAGGAGCTTTACGGCTGTTTCAGGGTCGGCGAGATTTGATGAGAGATGAGCGTAAGGATAGAGAACGACCTTCTCGGCATTGACCTTTCTGGCCACGTCGGTTATTTCCTCAACGGCTTTTAGTGCTGTGTCTTCCGTATCTCCTTTTTCGACAGAAATGAAAACCACAAGGGCTTCATCTACTCTCTCACCCTTGCCCTCAAACGGTTCGGCAAGTTTTGTCTTCTTCTTGACCTCATACTCGATGTAGTCCGAGTGAAGCAGGAGTATTTTCATGGGGGCTAAAAATACGGGAAGGCTTTAAAGTTTTCGACATCCCTGCTGTTCAGCGATGCAACTCTTCCCGAAATCGGGAAGGTGTACGGGAGAGCAGACGTCAAAGCCCTCAGCTCAGGTGCAGTCTCATACCTGCCGACCGCTCCACCATATCAATGCAGACATGACAGCCCCATACCGGAACACGATAACTTTGCTTTTTTATCGATTCTGGCTGTGGATTCCGTTTCATTCAAGAATCTGAACCTGCAAATCCAGTCGCACATCATATTATCAGCTATTTTTATAGCAAAAACTTTTAATTTTCACTTCCTCCTTTCCTGAAATTGAGCCAGTTTATTTTTATTCTCCAACCCTTCCATGGCAGATTTTATTAGATTCAGAAAAAAACCCGTAAAAAATTCACAATCGAAAAACAAACCCCGAAATAAAAGTCGCACGACGTTATAAATGACCCGCATCACCGGAGGTTCGCTGCAGTATTTAAATGAAAGAAGAGAGAAGAAAGCTTTTTAAATGAATCTGAGGGAATATTACCGGAGGTTAAAATCAGACCTTGAAGGGATTGAAAGATTGGGGATTATTGATTTTGATTTTGGTGTGAGCGAGG
>NZ_JBPLZQ010000008.1:0-7809 GCF_054018175.1 Geoglobus sp. | reverse complement strand
TAATACTGGAGTTTCCTGATCGAGTTTGAGCGTCTTTCCAGTTCTCTCTTGGAGGATTATCAGCTCACGTGCTCCTGAAGTAGTCGCGTGAATTAAAAGACGAGAAATCGTAATTGTTTTGTGACCGGTGCTCCAGGTTTTCAAACCCACAACAGTTATAATCCTCTCTTCTGTTCCCACTTTGATGAGAAAGGTCGTTGCCACAGGTACCTTCGACATAATCCATCCGGGACACATCAGGTATCTTGAGGAAGCGAAGAAGCTCGGAGATTACCTGATCGTGATAGTTGCGAGGGAGAGAAACGTCAGGCACAAGCCCAAGCCGGTCATTCCTGAAGAGCAGAGGGTCAGAGTTGTGAGAGCTCTGAAGCCTGTGGATGAGGCGGTTCTTGGCGATGCCGAGGACATGTTCAGACCAATCGAGAGGATAAAGCCGGATGTTATTGCTCTTGGCCACGACCAGCACTTCGACGAGGAGTGGTTGAGTAGGGAGCTGAAGAAGAGGGGAATCGAGGCAGAAGTTGTGAGAATCGATGCCAGAGAGGAGTGCGAACTCTGTAGCTCAGCGAAGATTGTGGAGAGGATACTCACTCTCGCTCCAGAGCGTTTAAAGCAGATGAGGCGGACTTGATGTTCATGAAGAAGTCCTCCACTGCGTTTATCAGTGCCCCTATTTTGCTGGTTCTCACCTCAATTATCAGCTTTCCGTTTTCTATCTTGGATCTCGCCCACTCGAGGTCGTCTGGTTTCAGAGCACTGGCAATAACTTCTGACTCCTTCAGGTCCATCTCTAACCTAACTGTGTACAGCAAAGCCTGTCCACCTCCTGTATGAACTCATCAACCACTTCTACGCTTATATTGGCTCCTGCAGCCACCACGTGTCCTCCTCCTCTCCCACCAACTTTTTCGGCAGCAACCCTCATAACCTCCGCAAGATCAACTTTTTCCGCCAGCTTCTGGTTGGATCGGGCCGAAACCTTCACCCTGCCGTCTTTCTTTATGTTTATCGCAACAAAGGGCCTGTCAGCGAAGAGGTAGCGGGAAAACACTGATGCGATGGGTCCTGTTGAGGACCCTTCCTCCATTATCAGATACCTTATGCACTCTCCTTCCCTGACCTCATCTCTCCTTCTCTCGATCTCCTCGTGGATCTCAACCGTGAATTTTTTCCACAGCTCAAGACCTTTTTCGAGGTAGCCCTCATCTCTCATGCATATCCCGAACCCTATCGATTGCGAGGCCTTTCTTCCGGTCGCATTCACGACCTCACTCATCATGACTGCATTACTGACAAGTTCGTTTTTCAGAAAGAACTTCTTTCCCGTAAAGTCCTCGACAACTCCCGGATAGGAGTTCATGCTCAGAACTCTGAGAACTATTGCATTTGCGAGCCTTCTTTCCTCCTCTCTTGTGAGCTCGTCGAACTCCCTGTCTCCACTGACTCCAACCATCTCCAGGAATTCCTCGAGCTCGTCCTCCTTGGAGTAGAAGTCCAGGTAGGGTTCGAGGCTCAGCCTCAAAACGTCTCTTACCTTACCGGATATCATTCTCAATCCTTCTCCTTCCTCGATATGTCCACTCTCGATTCCCTTTCTCAGGATCTCAGCATTTCCCCCAGACATTTTCTGCTTGTCGCCAATCATTCCGAGAAGAGCGAGGGATGTGAGGTCTGAATTGTCTCCAACCTCGTTAGCGAATATGAAAGCAGTACCGCTCGCCGAGAGCTCGTATGAACCGTCTATTCCTGCCAAGTGTGGGTTTATGTGCGCGAACTCTCTTCTCGCCTCTATCCTGCCAACAGGGAAGTGGTGATCCACGACGATAACATCCGCATCAATGCTCGAAATCACGTCAGGGTAACCGCTCCCCATGTCGGCGAATATCACGAGCTCATCCTCGACCTCCACCCCGTCATTCAGCCCGCTGAGGAACGAGAGGTGAAACTGAACACCCTTTCTTAGAAGTGCTGTGGCGATAATTGCCCCAGATGAGATGCCATCAACGTCATAGTGGGTGTAAATTCTTGCGAATTCGTGTTTTTCGATGATTTTGACCGCTTTTTTTGCCTCAACTCTCAGCATTTCGAACATGGATCGAAAATCGGTGGAAAAGATAAAAAAATTTGCTGGAGATTCACTCCCTGAAGGCAGGGATGATCTCCTTTCCGATTAGCTGGATTGACTTCTTTTTGTCTGGCCCGATAGGCGAGCCGGCGACAACCTGCGTAACTCCCGACTTGGAGAGTTCCTTGATTCTCTCGATGACCTCGTCGGGAGAACCGCTGATTGAAAAGCTATCAATCATCTCGTCAGTTACTGCCTTGCTTACGCCGGGCCAGTCCCCCTTGGTGAATGCGTTGTTCAGGGCCTCCCTGACCTTGTTGACGTCGTCCATGCTTATTCCGTGCCTCTCAAAGATGACGTCAGGAGAGCCGGCGACGATGAATGCGACGACTATCTTCGAGGCGTTCCTTGCCTTGTTTGCATCCTTGTCAACGCTCATTGACGCGTAGGCGACGACGTCAAACTCGTCTCTGCTCTTCCCGGCCTTGTTCAGCCCCGCATCTATGTTCTCCTTGGCAGCCTCAAAGTCTCTTGGATGTGAGGCGTTTATCAGCACGCCGTCTCCAAGCTCAGCAGCGAGCTGGAGCATCTTCGGTCCCTGTGCGCCGATGTATATCGGGATGTTGCCAGCCTTGAAGTCGAGCCTCGCACCGTTGAACTTGAATATCTCTCCGTCGTAACTCACAGACTTTCCACCGTGCAGCGCTCTTATGATCTCGACAGCCTCCCTCATCCTCCTGAGGGGCTTGGTCCAGCTTATGCCGATCCTGTCGAAGGTGACCTTGTCGCCAGCACCAATTCCGAGGACGGCCCTTCCATTGCTAAGCTCGTTTATCGTGGCTATTGCAGAGGCGGTCAGGGCTGGAGAGATGTGGTACGGATTCGTAACTCCAGGACCGAGCTTTATTCTGCTGGTCTTAAGAGCCAGTATGGTCAGCATCGAGTAAACGTTTCTGTTGTTGTAGTGGTCCGTTATCCACGTGTACTCAAAACCGCTGTCCTCCGCGAGCTTCACGTAGTATTCGAGCTCGTAGTACTTCATGTTTGGAACAAACTCGATTCCGAACTTCATAATCGTCCACTATTAATAAAGTGGTATAATCTTTTCGATTTTTGTTGGCCTCAGTCCAGATTCTCCACGTGCACCCTCCAGAGCGAGTTTATCTGCGTGGCTATCTTTGGGTTCTTGAATCCTTTCAGCAGCAGGAAGTCCTTGGGATATCCTATGAACGGGTCTATCGTTTTTTCCTTGGTATTGACAACCCATATCTTGAACCCGGCATTTTTGACCTTTTCAGAATGTCTGGCGAAGAACTTCAGGAAGTGAGTCACCTCATCTTCAGTCGGTACCACTACAACGTACTCACCGTCGAACTCTCCTGCAACATTCACGTGCGTGTCTATGTCCTCTCCGACGTCGTCTATCGTTGAGTAGTAGACGCCGTACCTGTTCTTCCCTTTACTGTACACCCTGATGAGTCCATCCTTGACCTCGTAACCTGAGAAGAACCTGTCGGTGACCTCCTTCATAACGGGTATTGAGTCGAGGAGTTTTCTCGAGGCTACGAACTCGTCGTAAGCCTCTTCAACCTGATCCCTGGTGGGTTTGCAGGTGTGAATGTGCCTGAACGTGAGGTCATCTATCTTCAGCTCCTCGGAGTAGTGCAGGCTGTGGAGGGAGACAGGCTCGTCGCACAGACTCTCAACGACAGCAGATATCACTTCCTCGACGTTGCTGACGTGCCTCGCCCCAAAGTGCTGGAGCATCGCCCTCAAGGCCACCCTTCTGATCTCGTCCTCTGTGGTAACATCCTTGCCAGCGAGCTTCTCTGAAACGAGCCTCACGACCTCTCTGATGTCGTCCATCGCATGCCCTTTCGCACGTAAATTTTTAAATGTTGTCAATTCTTGAGCTGGCAATCAAACCGGATTTTCGTTAAACTTTATATTCTGAAGATTGAAATCCGAGTGATGCCAGTTGTCACGCTCTACTGGGACGAGCTCGAGAGGATGGTGGGAGAGAGCAGGGATAAAATTCTCGAAAAACTTCCCATGCTCGGGTGCGACATCGAGAGGGTTGAGGAAGATCATGTTGACGTCGAGTTCTTTCCGAACCGCCCCGACCTGTACAGTGTGGAGGGTGTTGCGAGGGCATTAAAGGGGTTCATGGACATAGAATTTGGTTATGTTGATTACCGGGTTAAGGAGGGCAACTGGAAAATTTATGTTGAAAAGAGCGTTCTGGATGTCAGGCCCAGGATTATTGGTTGCGTTGTGAGAAACATAAACGTGGATGAAGAGCTGCTGCGGTCCATTATCCAGATTCAGGAGGATCTGCACTGGACGATCGGCAGGAACCGGAGGAAGATGGCGATTGGCATCCATGACTTGGAGAAGGTAAACTTCCCGCTGAGGTACACGGCAGTTGACTCATCCTTCTCCTTTGTACCGCTCGACTTCAGAGAAGAAATGAGCGTTGCCGAGATACTCGAAAAACATCCCAAGGGTGTGGAATACGCCCATATCCTCGAGGGAAAGGATCGGTACCCAATGATAATTGACGCGAGGAACGAGGTGATATCATTCCCACCGATAATCAACGCGGAAAAGACGAGGGTTAAAGAGGGGACAACCTCTCTTTTCATAGATGTTACGGGGTTTGACGACAACGTGGACAGAGCGTTGAGAATACTTGCTGCCATGTTCGCTGACAGGGGTGGCGTTGTAGAGGGCGTCGAGGTGATTTACCCTGACAGAACCGAGTTCACACCGGACATGTCTCCCGAAAGGATGGTGGTGAAGAAGGAGGAGATATTCTCTCTCCTCGGTTTCAGGCTGAGTGATGATGAGCTAAAGCTGGCCCTCGGAAGGATGAGATACGGCTTTGAGATTGGACAGGACGAGGTGGAGGTGCTGATCCCACCGTACAGGGCAGACATAATGCACCCGTGGGATATCATCGAGGATATAGCTATAGGCTACGGCTACGAGAGAATTCCGGTGAACTACCCATCAACTCCCGGGATCGGCAGAGAGCATGAGTGGAACTACATGAGGGATGTGGTTAAGGAGGTAATGATTGGCCTGGGCTTCACGGAGGTGATAACCTTCACGCTGACGAACGAGAGGGTTATGTACGAGTACATGAACAGGGGTGCAAAACCCTGGGACGATTACGTGCCGGTTATGCACCCGCTTACCGAGGACCACACGATCCTCAGGACAGACATACTCCCGAAGCTAATCGAGCTCCTCAAGTATAACAGGCATGAGGCGATGCCACAGAGGATATTCGAGGTTGGTGACGTTGTTGTGGGTATGAAGAACAGATTGAAGCTCGCAGCCTGCACGACTCACTCGAGGGCAAATTTCGCGGAGATAAGGAGCGTGGTTCAGGCAGTGATGCACGAGCTCGACCTGAAGTGGGATGTGGAGGAGAGTGATGACGGGGCTTTCATAAAGGGCAGAAGGGCAGATATTATGGTTAACGGGAAAAAGGTGGGCGTTTTTGGTGAAATACATCCGGAAGTGCTGGAAAGGTTTGAGATCACGATGCCGGTGGCTGGCTTTGAGCTCGACCTTTCCGCTGTTTTTGATACCGGGTTTGTGATCTGAAGCAATCCGTGTTATTTTTTCTTCATTTAATGTTAATTTGTAATAATGTCTCTGAAAAAATTGATAAAAAAGGTTTTTATATGGGTAAATACAACTGTGACAGGGTGATGCACATGAGAATCAGGAAGGTGGAGAGGAGGAAGAATGGCATCTGCAAGTGCAGTGTCTCGTGCTGAGAACGAGTACAGGAAAATCATATGTTCGGCCTGTGATTTCTACAAGCCCGGGGATACCCTGGAGTGTGCGGCGTTCAAGGTGCTGAAGCACCTTGTGGAGTCGGGGAGGTTAACCCTCGAGGAGGTAGATCTTGCGGTATCTCAGGCTTGCAGAAAGAGTTCTGCTTAGAAAGTTTGGGGACAGACTTTACGCCTACAACGCAGCAACCGACGAGCTCTACGAGCTCGACCGTGAAGCTTTCAATTTTTTGCTGAGCTGTGATGGTGGAGCGGTTGAGGTTGACGATGACCTCCTAGATTTTCTCCTCTCAGAAGGGCTTGTCGAGCTTGATAACGGGAGAAGAGAGAACTCGTTTGTTGAACAGGATGAACCCTCACTTAGGTACATGCTCCTGAGCGTGACTTTAAGGTGCAATCTCGGGTGTCAGCACTGCTACGTGAGGCAGAGAAACATCTTCATGGATTCCCAGACGTTTACGTCTGCCGTTGATCAGTTCCACGAGATTGGCGGTCTGAAGCTGATGGTTTCAGGAGGCGAGCCGCTCCTTCACCCTCGCATCTGGGATTTTCTCGAGTATGCGAGACAGAAGCCTTTCAGGGTTGTTCTCCTGACCAACGGTTATCTTGTAAATCGGGAAAAGGCTAACAGGCTTTCAGAGCTTGTGGATGAGGTTCAGGTGAGCCTCGACGGACTGGAGGGTCACAGAAAGCTGAGGGGGAGTGGATGGGAGAAGGTTGTGAAGAGCATAGAGATGCTTGCTGAAAGGGTGGACGTCTCGGTCTCGACGATGCTGACGAAATACAACCTGCAGGAGTTCGATCAGCTTGAGAGAATTCTGGAGGACATCGGGGTGAAGAGGTGGACAGTGGATGTACCAACCACCGAGAGTAACCTCATTCCGTCAATGGAGGAGGTTTCGAGAATTCTCGGAAGATATGGCTTTGGAGAACTCGGGCATGTGAGCGAAGGCGGATTTGCCTGCGGAGCACACTACTGTGAGGTAAATCCGGATGGCAGAGTCGTGAAGTGCGGGTTCTTCGAGGAATCAGTGGGACACGTTGTAGATGATGGATTAAGGCGCTGCTGGAAGTGGCTGAGGGAGAAGTTCATCTGGGGACTCGAGGAGCTCGGATGCGATTGCGAGTTCCTTGAGGAGTGCAAGGGAGGGTGCAGGTACAGGGCTCTCGTGTACTCCGGACACATATTCGCCTGCGATCCTGTCATGTGCTCTGCATACGGCGTCAGGTGCCCGGTGAGATGAGTCTGTGATATTCGTCAACGCTCATCAGGTTTCCGAACGCCCAGCTCACGACTTCACTCAACGCGGGGTGGATGTGCGGGGCGTGGAATGGTGCGTGATATCTCGCTCCAATCGCCATGAGTGTGGCAACCTCCTGAACGAGGATCGAGGCCGATTTTCCCACTATGTGAGCTCCGAGTATCATCCCGTTCCTGTGCACTATCACCTTCGCAAACCCCTCAGCGTTCGTCGCCAGGCCCTTGCCTGTTGACCTCAGCTCCCCGTATCCAATCAGCACGTTGTCCTTTCCATACTTCTCGACTGCCTCCCGTTCTCGCAATCCAACACTGCCAACTTCTGGCTGCGTGAAAACTGCATGAGGTACGGCTGAGTAGTCCATCTTCCTCCCCTCGTTTTTGAAAGCGTTCTCGTAGGCTGTGATCGCTTCTCTATTTGCCACGTGCCTGAACATGTACTTCCCATTGGCGTCGCCTATTGCATAGACCCCCTTTACGCTGGTTTCAAGGTGACTGTCAACCCTGATCCACCCCCTATCGTCAGTCTCCACCCCACCTCTCTCGGGCTTCAGGATGTCCGAGTTTGACTCTCTCCCGACCGCGACGAGAACCACCTCGCCTTCGACCTCGATCCTCTCGTCCTCTCCCTGGGCCACGACCTTCCTGCTTTTTCCGGTCTTCTGCACCTCCACGAC
>NZ_JBPLZQ010000007.1:0-9085 GCF_054018175.1 Geoglobus sp. | reverse complement strand
AGATCGAGGCAGAATATCGTGGTTTTGTTGGCCACGTAAATTCTGCCGTCAGCGACGGCTGGAGTGGACAGGGTTCCGTCGAACGACACGTTCCACACCTCATCACCGGTGGTAGCGTTGAATCCGTAGAGCCTCTCAGATGTCGGAAGGAAGACCGTTCCGCTGTAAATTACCGGCGTGGCCCTGGGTATGCCCAGCAGAGTTGCGTTCCAGAGCTCGGTTCCACTCTCGTCAACTGCAACGAGCCTGTATGTTCCCGAGTCGTTCACGGCCACGTATATTGTGCGGTTCCACGCAGAGGGAGAGCTCATGTAGTTGTATTTTGCTACAGAACCGAGAGTCACGTTCCATATCTCATTACCATTGACGTCGAATTTGTAGAGCCTTCCGTAGTAGCTGAGAACGTAGATCGACCCGTTGTAGATCAGCGGCGATGAGGAGACGACCCATGAGCTTGCTGACGGATCAACGCTCACGTTCCACCCGAGCGTGCCGTTGGATGCGAAGAAGCTCATCAGCTCCCCACCGCCACTCCTCTCGTTGTACGCGTGAACGAAAACGTAGTCTCCGTAAACTGCCGGGGTGGACATGCCGTAAATTCCTCCATAATGCCAGAGTACGGTTCCGTTTGTTGAGTTCACGGCATACAGACCGGTTCTGCTGTTGTCTCCACCCCAGGAGTAGTCGGCCACAACGAATACTGTTCCGTTCGCAACGACGGGTGAACCATGAATTGGATTCAGAGCGACTCTGTAAACGAGCTGACCGGTCTTCGGCCCGTAGTCGCTGAAGTTTCCGGTTCTCGCCGAGTCTCCGTGGAAGGTTGAAGCCTGTGTAACGCCTGATAGTGCCAGCAGCAGACAAATAGTGATAGCCATAACCCGAATATTCGGCATTTTTGATCAGCCTCCAGATTTTTTGATTCCGGTAAACCTGCCCGTATTTAAAATTGTCAAATTTTCTTGACAGCTATCAAAAGAAGTTTACTTTAGTTTACCCTCCCAACCATCGCGAATTTTTCACCACCTGCTCAGGCTGTCCTTAACCCCACGCTTCACCGCCCACCATATCTTCTTCCCGAGATCGCTCGCCGGACCGGCATACTCGTAGTACTTTCCCCTTCCAGTCCTTGCAACCACCACAGCGTCAGTGTTCGTCCCCGTGAAATCATAACCGAGCTCGAAAAGAGCAGCGCTCTTGGCTTCAGTGGCAGTTATGACGGAATTGACCATCGCTCCATCAGAAACTTCTGCGTTCAGGACAAGAATGATGTTGATCGTTCCCACCCTCTCGACCCTCTCGTTCGGATTCCTAACGCCCGCCGTGACAAACGCCGTTACATCCCCACATTTCACCGTCGAGAGCTTGTCCATGGGCACGGACGTGAGAAGACCGAAATACCTCACGATCCCAAGTTTTTCAGCCACGCCTCTCAGGTAGTCGACCGGATTGTGGAGGTCAAAGTCATCCGAGACTGTGTGGTTGAACACGGCTTCCACATCCCTCCACCCTCCGAGAAGGCCCGAACTGAGTGCGTTGAACCTTCCCTCGACGATAAGCGTGCTGTCAAGTACTCTGTACCTCACACGCGGCACCAGCTGGGCTGGAATGCACGGTAATTTAAAGATTGTTCTTGGGGAGGAGATTCTGTATGGCTGAATTCATTGGAAGTGTGCCCCGACCGGAGCTATTGAGCTGGAGACTGTCAAACTAACACCCCCCAGATTACACAACCCCACAAAGCTCTCCAGCCAGCTCTGCACAGAATTGATGGAACAGAAAAATTGTTGAGTCTGACATCTCAGACTCGCGAAACACTCCACCTGATCCCCGAAGGACCAAGACAAACACGACCAGAACATAACCTGCTAATTTTTTTATTTTTTTGGACGGGCCCGGCGGGATTCGAACCCGCGATCTGCAGCTTAGGAGGCTGCCGCCTTATCCTAGCTAGGCTACGGGCCCTGCAAGGCTCTCACTTCAATCCCGCCTTTTCAGGACAACATCCTCCACCCCCAATCAGTTTATAAAACTTATCCATGAAATGTCCCTGAATTATTTCGTGCGGATAAAAAGCGAAAGCATGGTGCTGTGAGAGAAAGGTCAGGTTGGTAATCCCGCCTACATCACATCAGCCTCACATCCTTCGGCATCACACTCGTGTTCCCGCAGTTCGTGCAGGCATAGTACGCAAACCTCTCATCCTCATGCACCGGCGTGAATCTACCGCTTCCGCACACCATGCAAACCATTTCAACCACCTTTTAACATGATAAATAATTAGGATTTATAAACCTTTTGCTTGCCACACTGGCGAGCAACACCGCGCCAGATCCGCGATCACCTTAGCTGCTTTCCTGAAAAAACCGGTCCATCCGCACAGACTCTCAGTCCGTTGTCTATCACGCAGGACCCGCACACACCTATTCCGCACCGCATATAGCGTTCGAGAGAGAATTCCGTCTTTTCAAGGACATTTCTTCTTTCAAACAGGTCAATAAGGGCTTCAATCATGCCGTGCGGTCCGCAGGCATATATTCTGTCATAGCCATCCAGGTTTTCAGCCTTCAGGGCGTCGAGCACCGTGCCCTCCATACCCGCGCTGCCATCCTCCGTGGTTACGGTCACATCCTCAAACCTCCCGACAGGCAGCAGCTCCTCTCGGCTTTTCACCCCGTAGATTACTCTCACCTTCGCCCCACACCGCTTGAGAAAATCGTACAAGAACATCATGGGGGCTATGCCAATACCTCCTGCAACAATTAGGGCGCTGCCGGACGTCGGGGAAAATGGGTTACCAAAAGGGCCACGCACACCGACAGCTTCCCCGCCCGAGAAGTTCACGAGTCTCTCAGTGGTCTCTCCCACCGCCTTCACAGTCACAGAACGGGGGGACGAGAGGCTGAGGGGGATTTCCTCAACACCGAACAGGTTCAGCATTACGAACTGACCGGGATAGGACTTGAGAGCCTTGGAGAAGTGAAGGGTGGCCGTGTAACTGTTATGCCTGGTCACTCTCTCAACTTTGAGGGCAAACATGTTCCAACGTCTGACAGGGTATTTATAAAGTCATCGTAACGGTTATCTTTCCGCGTTCCGGCATTACTCCAATGCTGAAGGAAACCATAGCATCTGCCTTCAGGGCGAAGGGGAAGAGGTCAATGGACAGGAAGGAAATAACGTACACCCTCTCATTCGACCTGAAGTACTTTTCCCACGAAACGAGCAAGAGGGTCGTTGAAGTTGCGGAGAAGAAAGGTCTGCTCAAACAGACGGAAGAGGGGCTGGAACCGTCATTTGACGTGAACGAGGTTGAAATCTCCCCCGACTTCAAGCCAGACGTCGGAAGGATCTTTCAGGAAGAAACGGTGTTCGACAGAATCGTGGAAAAGATATCCTCCACCACGGGAAAAAGCAAGCCAGAGATCATCAGAGAAGTCAACAGGAAGCAGCTCGATCTCGGAAACGTACTCGATGTGGAGGTTGTTGCACTGATTTACGGCCTCGAACAAGGTGTTGAGGTAAAAGAGTTCATACCAGATGTTAAGAGAGAGATATTCCAGAGATGAAGTTCTCTGAAAGCGGCGCACTTAAAATAGGCAGAAGCCTGATCGTCTCGGACATTCACCTCGGAATACTTGGCTTTCCGGACTTCTCCCTCCTCGAGAGAGTGCTGGAGGCTTACGAGAGGAGCGGTGCTGAGAGGCTCGTAGTCAACGGTGATCTCAAACACAGGCTTGGAAGGTCGGAACTCAGGTCAGTTGAGCGGTTCATTGCAGAGCTTGAGGAGCACACGTCTGAACTGATTCTCATAAAGGGAAATCACGATGGTCTCCTCGACGAGGTTGCAGAGGTCCATGAGTGCTTCTTTGAAGGAAAGACATGCATCACACACGGGCACAAGTTCGTAAAAGAAGCCCTGGAGAGCAGGACTCTCGTGGTTGCACACGCTCACCCGGCGGTTTTAATTCCAGACGTCGTTGGTGGGCTGAAGGAAAGGGCGTGGATGGTTCACGAGGATGACGGAATAAGGTGCATAGTCATGCCCGCCTTCAACGAGCTGTGCTCATCTACGGCAGTTAACGTCGAGAAACCTGCCGGATTCGTGTTTGACCACTTCAGAGAGTTTGAGGTCTTCACGATCGATGGCTTTTACTTCGGGAAGGTGAAATTTTAGCAAGCCTTTCGAGCATCGCCTTCCTTTCGAAGTCCCCGAGTTCGGCCTGCCTTATTGCAGACTCCATGAATTCGATGACCTGGTCGTAAACTCCTGGATTTACCGGAAACGGAACACCATCCTTGCCACCAAGCGCAAAAGAGAACCTTGCAGGATCTTTTTTGCTGTACTCTGTATCGTAAACGAGCTCTGCGATGAGGGCGAGAGCCCTCAGAGCAGACTTGCCCACTCCTCTGATGAGTAGCAGTTCCTCGAAGTTCTCTGGCTGCAGGTTGTATGCCCTCTCGAGAGCCTTCCAGTCGATCCTTCTGGGAACAAAACTTTCCTTGTACGGCACCATGGAAAGCATCCTGACGTAATCAAACCTGTAAGTTCCGTCATTGACGATGTCCAGGATCGTTTTCCTGGCCTCCCTGCTTTCCCTCGACGTCAGATCCATGACGCGGTTCTCAAACCTCTGAGTGATTATCCCGGAGTGGGGCTCCTCCACGCTCAGCACTCCACAGTGGTGGTACCTCCTAGCGAGTCTCAGGCTCTCGTTCATACCCTGCTGTACTACGACCCACCTCGTTCTGCTGAAAAGAACCGCGTGGTGGTACAGCGCGTATCCGTCCTGCAGCATCACGTTGTCAACCTTTGCGGAAAGTCTGCTGACCTTCACAAGCTCGTTCTTTCGCTTCTCACCAATTCCAAGCTCGTCTGAAAAACGTTCTATATCCTCCACAGCCTTTATGGCGTTCTCACCCTTACCACCGGCGATCCTTATGTCGAACTCCCCGGTGTTGAGCACGCTTTTCAGGACTCCCGTGAGAACCGTGGTTGAGCCGGAGGAGTTCCAGTCGAATCCGAGTACGTTAGACAGGCTCTGGAAAAATACCGGATCTGCCATTCTGCTGAAAAACTCCTTTTCACCATATTCCTGAATGATCAGAGAAATTATCGGCCTCGCAAGCCTTTTCATTCTGCCGAGCAGCCAGTGAGGTGCCTTTCCGTGATGGAGAGGAAGGTATATCGAACCCACAGAGAATAAGTAAAAAAAGAGGTTATAAAGCTATTCCCTGAAGTACCTGTCCAGCAGACCCTTCAGGGCCATGGCGTGCCTGTACTCGTCTCTCGATGCCTCGTCCCAGATGTCGTGGACCTCATCCAGGCCCTTTTCCTTTGCCTCCACTGCGACCTTCCTCTTGTGAACATTGGCTTTCATCTCTCCCTCGAGCATGTACTGAAGGCTCTCCTTCAGCGTCCCCTTTATCTTTCCGTTCAGTTCCGCAAACCTCGATGCGTGGTACGCCTCATCCATTGCAATTCTCACGAGAACGCTTGCAATCTCTGGATATCCTTCCCTCTCTGCCTGTCTCGCCATGGCAAGGTAAAGCCCAACCTCCATGCACTCGCCCATGAACTCCCTCTCGTTGTACTCCTCAAAGTCGGTTCCCTTTGCGACTCCAATTCTGTTCTGGTTTTCACCAAACTCCACCATGTTTCTAACTTTATCAGTTCGATATTTAAACATTTCGGTGAAATATGCGTAACGCCGAAACGCAAAAAAATAAATACGCTTCGGCCAAAGTTCAGGCGATGAGGGAGCCAATTACGTCAGCGGAAATGGCCGCTCTCGACCTCAACTGCGAATACTTTGGTCTGTCGAGACTCCAGCTGATGGAAAACGCTGGAAAATCGATTGCAGATGAGATTCTGAAAAGGTTCTCAAGAGGAAAGGTCGTGATATTTGCTGGAAGTGGAAACAATGGTGGAGACGGGTTTGTGGCGGCAAGGTTCCTCAGGGAGTTTGAGGTCGATGTCGTTCTTGCAGGAAACGTGAAGAGCGATCTCGCAAGGAGAAACCTCGATATTTTAAAGCGCGCCGGTTACGGGATCCACAGCTGGGATGATTACGAGTTTCATGGAGCGGACGTTGTCATCGACGCACTCCTTGGAACGGGATTCAGGGGACAGCTGAGAAAACCGTACGACGAGATCGTTGATGCCATAAACAGCTCGGATTCATTTGTCGTGTCAGTTGATGTGCCAAGCGGTTTGAATGCAGACACGGGCGAATGCGAGGTGGCAGTGAGGGCCGACCTGACTGTCACGTTTCACAGACCCAAACCGGGCCTCCTGAAAAGGAGAGACCTGGCAGGGCACATCGTGGTTGCAGACATAGGGATACCCGCAGAATTCGAAAAGCTTGTGGGCCCGGGCGACTTTAAACTCGCATACAGGAGGTACAGTGACGCACACAAGGGCATGCACGGGAAGGTGCTCGTAGTGGGAGGTTATCCCTACGTCGGAGCTCCGTTTCTCGCGGCAATCGCCGCATACAGGGCCGGAGCAGACATAGTCACGCTCGCAGTTCCCGAAAGCATATACTCACAGGTAAGCTCGTTCTCAGCAGAGGTCATTCCGAAAAAGCTCAGCGGTACGGAAATCTCCGAGGAAAACGTGGATGAGATCGTGGATCTTGCGAAGGAACACGATGTTGTCGTATTCGGAATGGGAACAGTAAACAAGGGGGGTGTCGCAACCGAAGTTTCCAGGCATGTGGACAGACTCGTTCTGGACGCAGGGGGGCTCACAGCGGATGTGGAGTGCAGAGCGATACTCACACCCCACAGAGGAGAATTCCTGAAAGTTTTCGGAGAGGATGCAACGGAAGAGACCGCTGGCAGGGTGGCAGGAGAGGTTGGAGGAGTGATCCTGCTGAAGGGGGCGAAGGACATCATAACCGACGGCAGCAGGACAAAGGTTAACGAAACCGGCAACGCCGGAATGACCGTTGGTGGCACTGGGGACGTTCTCGCGGGAGTTGCGGGTGCTCTGTTCGCAATGTCCGGAGATCCGTTCCACGCGGCGTGTGCTGCCGCGTTCATCACCGGGCTTGCGGGGGACCTCTGCTTCGAGGAAAAGGGGTACAACTTCACAGCGATGGACGTTGTGAAAAAGCTACCCTACGCGGTTAAAAAGGTAATGGAGCTAAAATAGTGGCTCGAGGTCCTCCTCCTCAAACAGAGATACCGTTTTTTCGATTCTCTCCTTTTCAGCAATTTCAACCTCTTCCTTCGCCTCAGCGGCCAGTTTCTGCAGCTGCCTCACCCTCGGAATCTCGGTCACATTGGCCAGCACCACGAGTGCGGCGATGTGCTTAGTCCTTCTCGTCGGGTAATCTCCGGCCCTCACCTCGACACCCGCGATCTGCTCCTCAAGCCACAGCTTCGCCTTTTCGAGTCCTTTTCTGTCCAGATACTCCGGTGGGCCAGCCACAAGGACGAGTGCTCTCTCAGCACTGCTCACATCACACGGAATCGTCAACCTGCCGAGGGCAGCCTTTCTCACGAGGCTCGCGATTCTCGTTGACCTATCCTCCTCTGCTGTGACGAGCTGATCCTCTTTCTTTCTGAACAGACCGAAAAATCCTCCTTTCTTCTTTTCCTGGATGGGTAGCGTGGCGTAACCTATGGACGAAATTCCCCCGCCCCTCAGGGTGTTGATGACCTCAGAGCTGTCAACGACCATCTCTCCCACAAGCCCCTCCTCCACGGGCTCGCCTGCCCTCGCGAGTATCGCGAGCCTCCTCACGATCTCCTCGTTGATCTTTGCGTAGCTCTCCTTCAGACTCAGACCCTCGAACTTCCAAGCACCGTTGTCAACGAGTATGAGGTTGTCCACATACTTCAGCAGCGTTATCATGCTCCTGGCAGCATTCAGAGAGTACAGCTTCCCCTCTTCGGGAGCGGGAAGTACACCAACCGCATACACAGGCTCGGAATACATCTCGGAGAGGTACTTGGCCAGAACAGGAGACCCACCACTTCCGGTACCTCCACCGAGGCCCGCAATGATCAGGAACGCGTCAATTTCGTGAGTTCCCATCTCGTCAATCGCGTTCAGCACAGTCTCTATTTCCTCCTGGGCAATTTTCGCTCCGAGCTTGTTGTCCGTCCCCACTCCATGCCCCTTCACGATCGTCTGCCCGATCAGTATCCTGTTCTTTGCAGGAATGTGCTTCAGACCCATGAGATCCGTCCTCGCAGTGTTTACAGCAAGAGCCTTTAAAGTGTTGGATCCCCTGAGCTTCTCATTCTCCATGAACAGATCCAGTATCTTCCCACCTGCCTGACCGAAACCTATTGCAAAGAACCTCATGGTGAATGCACCTTACTGTCTTTTTTATCTCCTTTCTTTAAAAAATGAGCGTCCGGCAATATAATACTTTTCTGTCGCACCGAACCAAATAAATGTAGCAAAGTTAATGCAATTTTTAAAATATATTTTAAAAAATGTATAGCATTCAATATTTACTTAATCAGGAATAAAATAAATATAAGGCAAAATATTTATACTGGAAAAAACAGAAATAAACTTGGAGGGATGAATATGATAGCGGAAATCCTGTTTGCGGGCGGTCTGATTTCAGCGGGCATACTTGTAATCGTGTCCATCGGCGGGATAATAAAGGCAGTTTCAACCAAGATAAGGACAAGGAAAGAAAAGATCCCCGCCGTTACTAGAGCAGGGATTTGAGGAAGTCAATCAACTACTTATTAATTTTTAATCCGAGCAGCAGCTCTTCGAAGGTATCCTTTTCTGCAGTGTAGAGAACTCCCGTGGCAAATCTGTCCATCGCGAGGTTCACCGCTTCCTCAAAGCTGCCTGCTGGCTCAACGTCGTGTACACTCTCCCTTAACACGTCCCAGGTGTCATTGAAGCTCACACATGGTTGGAGTATCTCCAGAAAAGAGAAACCTCTGTGAACTATCGCACCGTACATCAGATCCTCAAGCTGCCTGGAATACCTTGGAAGCAAACGTTAAAATTTTCAGCTTCTTCGGCCTGGTATCAGGCATTGGATTTCAATGGAACAATTACAAGTATGAAACATTTCCCACATACTCGTCTTCGTATGTGCTT
>NZ_JBPLZQ010000006.1:0-16905 GCF_054018175.1 Geoglobus sp. | reverse complement strand
GTGGTGATCGAGAGCGATGAGGCGAGCGAGTTCATGAAAGCCGTCTTCGAAGACGACTGGTACCGGAAGGCGGAGATCAACCCGGCCATCTCGATGACGCTCCTCGGTATCGCACTCATGGCAGGGTACTACCTGCTCAGGAGGCTGAGCTGATTCTCTATCGCTCCTCTTAGCTCCTCGACTGCCTCAAAGCTCACTCCAACCTCTCCCGCAATCTCTCCAGAGATTCCGAAGAGGTCCGCGAATGGTTTCAGCACGTAGATGCCGTCAAGCCTACCCATCCTGTACAGGTTCACGAGCTGCGAGTGATTTCTGACAAATACCCTCGCATCTATACCGTACCCGGAAACCGCCCCCGTCACACCCGTCTCTCCTGCAAAGACGTACTCGATCACGTAATCATCACCCGGATAGAACGCGGCATCAACTGTCCGCATGGAAAATTCGAGCTGGGCGAGGTGCGGGTCCATGTACGCTCTCTTCACCTCACCATCCACACTGATGAGGTCGAAAACGTCCAGTCCGGCGAGCAGGTAGTCGTAAACCCTTCCGAAGATCCTGACCTCCCTCTCGCTACCCCTCTCGATGACCTCCTCCCCCTCGGCGATCTCCATGTAGCCGCTCGCATCGCTCAGCGACGTTATCGCCCCTGACCCCTTTTCCACAGGGTAAATTCTGTCCCGCACGACGAAGACCGGCAGCAGCTCTCTCCTGCCCTCGGAGTACACCCTCCTGGCCACCCTCCCTCTGACAGTCTGTGCCCTGAGCCTGTATCCGAGGTTCCTGGCTATTGTTGGAGAAACGAACTCGAGAAAGATCGTCAGACACGACGTCGGAAATCCTGGTAGTCCGAATACGGGTTTTCCATCCACATCGGCGTAGAAGAAGGGTTTTCCCGGCTTGACCCTCACACCGTGGAATACCATTTCCCCCCGATCCTCGACGATTCTGTAAAGGATGTCTCCCTTTCCGGCAGACGTCGATCCCGATGTTACGATCGCGTGACACTCTTTCAGGGCCCTCTCCAGCATGGCCTCCATCTCGCTTCTGTCGTCCCTGGCTATCCCGTAAATCACAGGCGTTGCTCCAAGTTTTCTGAGCTCCGAGTGAAGTGTGTAGGTGTTGACGTCGTATATCTTCCCCGCCTCAAGCTTCTCCCCGGGCATGGCGAGCTCGTTTCCTGTCGAGATTATCCCCACCCTCATCTCCTTTACCCTCACCCTGTCATACCCGGCCCCCGCGAGAAGCCCGAGCTTCAGGGTGTCAATGATCTCCCCGGCCCTCACCAGCACCTCTCCTTCCTGCACGTCAGAGCCGGCGGCCATCACGTTCTCCCCTGGCGAGACGCCCTTCTTTACCCACACGGCACTACCCTCAACCCTCGTGTTCTCGACCATCACCACAGCATCCGCACTTTCCGGCATCACTGCCCCGGTGGAGATCTCGACAGCCTGACCGTGATTGATACTCAGGGACCTGCTCTCTCCTGCATCCACCCTTCCCACAATCTCAAGTTTAACGGGGCTGGACTCGCTCGCCAGCGACACGTCCTCGCTTATCACCGCGAATCCATCCCTCGTGCTCCTCATGAAGGGCGGAATGTTTACCGGGCTGAACACGCTCTCGGCGCTTACCCTCCCGAGAGCTTCGGTGATCGCAACCTCCCTCACCGAGTAGTCAATTCTGACCTGAGAGAGGACCTCCCTCGCCCTTTCAGCCTCGATGAGCTTGCGCATGTTCACATATTGGAAGCGCATGCTTTAAAGTGTCTTCGATGGTGCGCCACTTCTGGAAAAGCGTTTTACCATTTTTCGACTCCCAGCCCTGTGATGGCAGGCCGAAAGCTTGGCCGACAGATTTTGAAGAATAGTGTTCAGGCCGACTGGGAGACCAATTACCGCTGCATGCAAAAGGTGTGGAGAAAAGAGCAGCCACATATTCAAACTCAAAGACTCAATCACCAGCTGAACTTCCCGAGCACCCTTCCAAGGAAGTTCCTGCTGTAGTCAACCCTGAGATCTTCGGGACTGTCTCCCCTGACCCTTATCCCCTCCAGATCGACTCCGAACTCCTCGCTGGCCTTCCTTATGTAGCCAATTTTCTCCGGATCGAAGCCCATGAGGTACGACGAGATCGCGTCCACCTCTATTACGTTGTCTCCCGCCACCATCACTCCGTGAGGGACTGGAGTGGTGCTGGACTCGCTTCCCGCACCCCCAATGACCCCGTCGACTATTGTCAGGGCGGGGTTGAGAATGCGCAGCAGGTCCACGAGCTTCTGGTGGATCTTGAGGTGCATGTACATCGCCGGCTTCTTCAGAAAGCCCATGTTGTTCTTTATGCCGAGCGTGGTTACCGCAAGGGTGTGAACCTTCATCTTCGGCAGGCTGATGAAGGGGCTGTTCATCGCCTTCAGGATGCTTTTTCCAGCCTCAACCTCCTTCAGCGCCTTTCCGTTCACCCTGACCCTGACAAGCTCTTCCGTGTTGATGTTCACGCATTTTGCAACTCTCCTCAATCCGAACTCGTCGAAGCACCTGTCAGCGCTGTCCCTGTGGAACCCGCCCTCCGCGACCGTCACCTCGTGTCCCCTCTCACTCAGCAGGGCAGCAACGGCTTTGACGACCTCCGGATGGGTTATGCACCCGTTCTCCGGGCTCTCGAACTGCAGGAAGTTGGGCTTCACCAGCACCTCCTTCTCGAGCTCCGGCCTGAAAAGCTCGAAGGCCTCTCTAACAAAATCCCAGACCTTCTCGTAGCTCTCGACCCTCCTGAGCAGTATCATGGCTCAGAACCTCTCCAGATACTCCAGAACGCTTTCGAAGACCCTCAGCCCGTCCCCAGTCTTCCTCTCCACCCTTGTCCAGTCAGCGTGCTGCCAGGGATGCACGACCCTCTCCGGGTGGGGCATCAGGCCGAAGACGTTGCCCTTTACGTTGCAAATTCCTGCGATGTTGGAGTAGCTGCCGTTTGGGTTCCAAGGATAGCCCGAGTAATTACCATCCGGATCCACGTACCTGAAGACGATCTGATCGTTTTCCTCGAGCGTGTTCAGGTACTCCTCCTCCCTGCCAAGAGGGAAGACGACCTTGCCCTCGGCATGAGCTACGGGGAAGACCACCACCTCCTCTCTGCCATACTTCCTCGTGAAGACGCACTTGCCGGAGTTCTCGTGCTTCAGGTAGCTGTGTCTGCACTCGAACCTGCTGGAGTTGTTTATCGTCAGAACCATCTCGGGCTTCTCAGCTATCGGCCTGTCCTCGTCGAAGCCAGGCAGAGCTCCGAGCTCGACAAGAACCTGAAATCCGTTGCAGATGCCGAGAACGGGGTAGCCCTCTCCTATGAACATCTCGAGGTCATGCCTGAGCAGGCTCTTCACCCTCGCCGAGAATATCGCCCCCGCTCTCACGTAATCTCCCGCCGAGAAACCACCGGGAAAGACTACGCAGGAGTAGTCCCATATGTTTCTCGCGTCGCTGTCCTTTATCATGTCGCTGTAAAACTGCTTCAGGTGAACCGCCTCTGCCTCAACCCCCAGCATTCTGAAGGCCTTTACCGTCTCGTCCTCGCAGTTCGTCCCCTCGATCCTGAGAACAGCAACCCTAATCTCGTCCCTGTCCATTCACATCACCCCACGTACCTGCTCATTCCAGTCCTCCACGCATTTTCGGCTCTCTCAAAATCGAGTCTCACTGCTCCAAAGTTCAGCTCATCACCACCCGTGTTCCCGATCACTCTGGCGCTGAGTCCATTGCTTCCCATGAACTCCACAAACTCTTCAGCCTGTCTTTCAGCAACCTCGACAACCCACCTGGTGTTGCTCTCGCTGAAAAGCTCCACGTAGTCTTTCAGCTCAACCTCAAATCCTATTCTGCCGGCGAACGCCATTTCAGCGAGAGCGACGGCGACTCCGCCAGTCGATACGTCGTGACACGCCAGCACCCCGAACTTCTCGAAAGATTGGAGCATCGCGTCGCTGTACCTCCTGAGCCTCTACGGGTCTGTTCTCGGAACCCTGCTGCTCTCAAGCCCAGTTATCTTCGAGTAGAGGCTCCCACCAAACTCGGGATGTGTCTCTCCAACGAGAATTACCGCCGAACCGGCCTTCTTGAAGTCCGCGGAAATAGCATTCCTCACGTCCTCCACTATTCCAACCCCTATGAGGGACGGTGTCGGAGCGACGCTCCCGTACGGCGTTTCGTTGTACAGACTCACGTTACCGCTGACCACAGGAATCCCGAAGCCCTTGGACATCCAGCCCAGTGCCCTCACGCTTTCAACGAACTCGCCCATCCTCTCTGGCTTCTCAGGGTTCCCGAAGTTGAGGCAGTCCACGAAGCTGTGGGGTCTGCTGTTCACGGCTACGAGGTTCCTCACCATCTCGTCGAACGAGCTCGCACTGCCCCAGTACGGGTCCACCCTCGTCATCCACGGGTTCACGTCGGCAGTTATTGCCAGTCCCCTCCACGACTCGGTGGGTTTTATGACTGCAGCATCTCCGTGCCCTTCATAGCCTGTAACCCCCTGGAGAGGCTTTAGAATCGTGTTCGCTCTGACCTCGTGATCGTACTGCCTTATCACCCACTCCTTGCTCGCCACGTTTGGGTGAGAGAGCATCCTCAGGAGCACGCTCTCGTAATCTCCCACGTCTCTCACTTCCTCCCTGTAAACCTCGTCTGGCTTCCTGACCGTGTAGCTCCTGCAGTACTCCACCCCTCCTGACACGAACTCGATGTCCATGTCGTAGATGATCTTCTCCCCGTAGAACACCCTTAACCTCCTATCGCCTGTCGTGACTCCAATAACCCTGGCCGTCACGTCCCACTTGGAGAAGATGTAGAGCACGTCGTCAACGTGCTGCGGCTTTACCGAGAGGAGCATCCTCTCCTGACTCTCGCTCACCCAGATCTCCCAGGGCTTCATCCCCTCCTCCTTCAGGTGCACCTTGTCAAGCCACACGACTGCTCCGCAGTTTCCTGCAAGGCTCATCTCTCCCACTGCACCGCTAAGCCCCCCTCCACCCAGATCCTTCATTCCTGAGACCAGGCCCTTCTCGACGGCCTCGAGACACGCGTGTATCAGGGGCTCCTTGGTTATCGGGTTTCCGAGCTGAACCGCACTCCTCGACTCCTCCTCGCTGCTCTCGTCGAGCTCTGCAGACGCGAACGTTACGCCGTGAATTCCGTCCCGGCCCGTGGCACCTCCGGCGAGGATTATTATCTCCCCCTCTCCGCCAACCCTGCTCGGGATTATCCTGTCCTTCCTCGCTATTCCCACGCACCCCACGTTGACCAGACAGTTCGTGAGGTAGCCGTCGTCGAAGAAGACCATCCCGCTCACGGTCGGAATGCCCACCCTGTTGCCGTAGTCCCTGATGCCCGCAACAACTCCAGATAGCAGGTATAGAGGGTGCTTTGTCCCCTTTGGAAGCGCTTCGTAACTTGTGTCGGGATTCCCGAAGAACAGCGGGTCAATGAGGGCGAGCGGCTGAGCGCCCATGCACACCACGTCCCTCAGAATCCCTCCTATGCCGGTTGCAGCACCGCCGTAGGGCTCTATGGCCGATGGGTGGTTGTGACTCTCGAATGCTATGACGTAAGCGTGCTCGTCATCAAATTCCACAACACCCGCATCATCTGAGGTGGAGATGACGTAGTCGGTCCTGAAACCGAGCAGGTACTTCTTCAGGTAGTACTTCGAGCTCTTGTAGCAGCAGTGCTCGCTCCAGGCCTGCCCGAGGGATTGAAGTTCTATGTCCGTCGGGTTTCTGCCCTCCCTCCTGAAGTAGTCCTGTATCCTCCTCATCTCGTCGAGGTTCAGGGCGAGTCCCATCTCCTCGCTTATCCTAACAAGCTCCTCATCGCCTGCGTTCAGAATGTCAACCTCATAAACCTCTGGATCGGAGTAGAGAAGGCGGAACATTTCAATCAACCCACCTTACCGAGTAATCCTGAATTACGGGGTTGACAAGGAGCTTCTCGCACATCTCCTCGACCATCTTCTCGGCATCCTCCCTGCTCTTTGCCTCAAGCTCTATCCTGAAGACCTTGACAGAAGAGACACTCCTGACGTTCCTGAAACCGAGCAGGTTCAGTGCCTTCTTGGTAGCCTCACCCTCGGGATCGACAACACCTTTCTTGAGGCTTATGTAGACGTCGGCCGTGAAGTTCATGGGCTTAGCTTGGGAGGAAAATATAAAAAATTAGCCTTTTGCCCTCTCCTCCATGAACTCCTCAATCCTCTCAACAGCCTTGCTGAGGTTCTCCATAGAGGTTGCGTAGGAGAGCCTGAAGTAACCGTCGAACCCCCTACCAAATGGCGTTCCGGGCGTTAGCGCGACCCCCTTTTCCACCAGCAGCTCCTCGACAAATCCAAGATACGCCCTCGCGAACACGTAAAAGGCACCCTCCGGAACGGTGAGGTCGAAGTGCTTCCCGAGCCTCCTCACAACAAAGTCCCTCCTCTTCCTGAACTCCCTCACCATGTCCCTGACGAATTTCCTGTCCTTTCCGTCTGCAAGGTATTCAGCCACGGCCTTCTGTGCGAACGCCGGAGCACACACGCCGTTCACCTGGTGGACCTTGAGCATCTGGTCGAGCAGGTCTTTCTCAGCGATGACGAAGCCCACCCTCCAGCCCGTCATAGCGAGCGTCTTGGAGAACGCGTTTACCACTACCGCGTTCTCCTTTCCTGCAAGAGTCCCCGGCTTCCTGTCGTAGTAAATCCTGTCGTAGACCTCGTCGCTGATTACCACAGCCCCGCGTTCTGCAGCAACCTCGTAAACCCCTTCGAGCTCCCTCTGCCCCATCACTGCACCGCTGGGGTTCGTTGGAAAGTTGAGGACCAGCGCCGAAACACTGCCGTCCATCGCACTCTCCACAGCCTCGTCATGAAGCAGGAAGTTGCTGGCCGAGGTGTTTATCTCCACCGGACTTGCGGAGCAGAGCCTAACGTATGTGAAGTAGGAGAGGAAAGACGGAGTGTGCAGCACAACCTTAGAGTTCTCCTCCATGAAAGCAAGCGAGGCGTTCAGAAGTGCTTCGCTTGCGCCTGCAGTTACCATCACCTCGTCGCTCTCAACTCCGCATCTCTCCGCGATGATTTCCCTGAGCTCCTCGAGCCCCATGTTGGACGTGTAATGGGTGTAGCCCCTGTTCATGTACTCGCAGGCAAGCTCGATTATTTCTGGAGGAGTGTTGAAGTCCGGCTCGCCTATGCTCAGGTTTATTACCTCCCTGCCCTCCCTCCTCGCCTTTTCGACTATCTCGAACATCTTCCTGATCGTCGAGGTGGAGATCCCGGAAACCCTCCTCGCCGGCATGCTAATCCTCCAGCAGGTCCGTCAGGTCAAATTCTTCCTCCTCGAGCTCGAACTCCGTGAAGTCGAACTCCTCTTCCTCCTCACCCTCTTCCTCAGCTCTCTCAATCTTCTCCATGACCTCCACGTCCTCCTTGACCGTCAGAAGCGCCTTCCTCACCATCTCCCTGTACTCGTTCAGGTCGGGGTTGTAAACCTTCCACGCCAGCTCCACATCCTCACCCTCTCTCCGCTCCATAGCTTCAATCCTTTCAAGCGTCCTCTTCGCAGTCTCAAGAACCCAGTAGTCCCTCACGGCCAAGTCCACCACGGCTATGTTCTCTGGCCTCAGAGACACGAGCTTCCTGCTCGTGCCCTCGAAAACCCTCGTCTTTCCAACAACCGCGACGAGTTCCGGCACGCTTATCTCGCTGACGACCTCCAGGGCCTCTGGCTGAAACCTGCCTACAGTGGCATAGAACGTTCCTGTAGGGTCTGCGAGCCTCAGCCTCCAGAAGTTCGTATCCGCGCCAATCTCCTCCTTGTCGAGCAGCACGGCCACGCTGAAAATTCTGTTGGCCCTCTCACCCGTCGGGGTTAGAACGTACTTGGGCGAGTCCTCCTCCTCAATCTGATACGTCGACCTGACGAGCTCGTATGCGAAAACCCTCTTCGCAACCTCTCTCTTCCGCATCATGACAGCGCCTCCAGAACCTCCTCAAAATCCTCAACCTCGGGCCTGTGAAGGGAGATCTCCCTGACGAGCAGGTACCTCCCACCCCTTATCCCCTTGACCATGAAATACCTCCCGAGCAGCTGTGACTTCAGCTCCGAAAGAACCGCGTTCCTGTCAAGGTTCTCCTGGGCGATCCTTACCGCCTCCTCCATGCCGATTCCCGTTAGCTCCCTTATGTTGTCCTCGTTCAGTATGACCTCGTAAACGTTCTCCCCATCGTCAAGAACCGCCTTTACTCTGAGGTCGTCGTAGCCCTCGACCTTTCCGTGCTGCTGGCAAACTCCCTTCACCAGAACCCTGTGGCACATGGGACATCGCTTTATCAGACCGCTGTTCTGCTGTATCGCGATGAGAGCACCTATTACCTCGATCTCCCTCGGTGGAAGTGAAACGTCCTCGTCTATCTCCACTATCCTGCTCGTTCTCGTCACGTTGACCTGCATCCTCCCCTGAAAGCTGTCGGTCACGACGTTCCTGAACAGGTAGCTCTTGCCCTCCTCCACCTCAGGCATCTCGGCCTTCGCCCATATCACGAACTTTATTATCCCGGTCTCGTCGCCTATGAGCCCAACCTGAGAGACGTTGGGCGAATTCGAGTCCCAGAGCTGAACCACCTTCACCTTCAGGCTCACCCACTGGTTGGGCTTAGTTATCTCCGAAATCTTTGTGAGCGGAGATTCCCTTTCGAAGAGCTCTTCCCTCGAAACACCGTATTCCCTGACGAGGTAATTCATTATGGTCCTGACCGCCTCACTCTCGGGAACCTTGAACTCCTCAACAAGGAGCTTCATCCTCTTGAGGATGTCTTCTCTCTTCACCTTAACGTTGCTGCCCTTCAACCTTTCCAGAATCTGGTCTGTAAGCTTTTCGGCACGGCTCATTGAAGGTAGATCTTCACACGACATGATAAGCTTTACTCAAAGGATGCTCGTCATTCTCACATCCCCCACAAAAAACCCTGCGTAATTTGAGCTCAACAGTCCCATTCACCGCCTGCTTTTTAAGGGATTTTCTGATGATCCCGGCGAGTCTGCTAACATGGTCGTCGTCAACCTCTGCTTCGTATAATTCCGGATTCAGGTGTCCCGCCGATGCTCCGGACATGTATATCCTGAAAACCTCTTCGGGAGAGTGACTGCCCTTAACCTCTCCAATCCTGCAGATAATAGATGAAATCGAGGCTAAAAACTCTTTTGGAGATACAGAAAGAAAGTAAAACAGAAGATCCTCCCAGCCCTGCTCTACTTACACAGATTCTACTCCTTGGGAAAAGCACAGGTGGGCTTTACAAAGACTGGAATTATGTTACAGGCATGAGACCTTCGGAACAAGAAATGCGGTTGAGGGGTTCTTTTCTATTCTGAAGGGGAGGACTAAGTGGTTCTTTAACAGGTTTCCGTTCTACAGTTCCTTCGATTCTGTGCAGAGCTGGCTGGAGAGCTTTGTCATGCTATATAATGTGGAGAGGTGGTTATTTTGACAGTCCCAATACGAACGGAAAAATTGTAGGTCCTGTTCCATCATGGGTGTAAATTCACCTCCCACCTTATATCTCTATCCAGCTTCATAACTTCAACAATAAACGACTCATAAACATCTCTCTCAAACCTCATCTTCATCAACAGATTACCAAGGTTTTCAGCTCCCATCTCGCTCCACTTCATCCATTTATTTTTCATCCTCTTGCTTATCTCTCCCATCTTCCTCTCCATTCTGTTGTTATGCCATGGAACGCTTATCCCTTCAAGTCTCTTGTATGCAAAGAGAAGAATGTTCCTCATGTGTTTCCTGAAGAACCTCGCTACTCTCCAGAATCCATTTTTATCCATCTCATCAATGAATCCTTCCAGAGCCTTCTCTGTTTTCTTAATTCTGCTCTTTAAATCAGGCTTATCAAGGGAGTTCTTTAGCTTCAGCAGAATCTCATTCACTTTGCTGACGTATTGCTTTCTCGTTTCGAGATCAACATCATGCTGCCATAACTTGTAGTTCACCTCTCTCCATACGTGAATAAGATCGATCTGCCTTTCTTCGAAGATACCAAGTCTTTTATCTGCATCTCCCAGAGCTATCAATCCTTCAAGTTCTTCTTCCATTCTCATCCTTTCTCTGCCAGTCCTAACAACTACGTTCTCCCCCTCGAAAATTGTCAGCTCAATCTTTCCATGCCATGAATGGAGCTTTGTCGAATCTTCGGCGAAGTAGATGTTGGCTTTAAAATCTCTGCCTATCTTTTCCCCCAATTCCTGCGTATACCTCCATATCGTTTGATGCGATGGCGAAGATGTGAAGCGGTTTACTTCATCCTTTGCATCTCTGAAAGTCATTCTTAAAGCTGAGTCAACTGAAATCGCCTTTATGTCTGATTGGTATTTTCTTCTGCTCTCGAACTCAACGATGTCGTATAAAGGAATTCCTCTCCCCCTTATTACTGCAAGATTGAGGGTTATCTCCCCAAGCATGGTTACAATCGTTCTTGTTCTATAGCCGTTTCTCTGCATTTTACCTCTCTCATACCTTTTCCCGCAGTATTCTTCGACGAACATCTCGTTTATCTGCTCGAGAATGTGCTTCAGAAGTATTCTTGCTATTTCGAGGACTGTTGAAACAATGGTTGTGATGGAAATCTTTTTATCGTATTCGATCGTAAGAGTCATCGCTGGGATTTCGATCGTTAGTTGCGGCACAGAGGGTGGGGTTGAAGCCCTGCCCTTAAAAATTTCCACCTTTGTTGTTACAGCACCAATTTTTTACGCCCGCAGTTTTACGGAAACTTTAAAATACGATAAGCAGTGGTGGATTCATGGGTTTCTTCGGCACAAGGGCTGGAACCTTCTCAGACGTGAGCCTCGTGCTTGAGTTCCTCGTCACATTCGCATTTCTGCTGGGATACTATTTCGCAAGGAAAAAGGACATAAGCTCGCACTACAGGACAATGGTATCCGCCTTCGCTCTGGATACGTCGTTCATGGTGAGCTACATGGTGAAGTCACTCGTCGAAGGGAGAACCGAGTTCGTGGGGCCAGCAGTCATCAAGACCTACGTTTACCTGCCAACAGTCATTTTTCACTCGATAATCTCCATCGTCGTTCTGGTGATGGCCGGATACATGGTTTACCACGGTTTCAGGAACACGGAGAAGACCAACGGCAGAAGGATGCTGAGGGGCGTGCAGAAGCATCACAGGCTCGGAAGGCTAACCATAATAACCTGGCTGCTTTCGTTTGCGAGCGGGCTCGCGATATACTATCTGCTTTACGTTGCAGAGTTTTAAATCCCCATTTTTTGGCGTGCGAAATTCTGAGCCAGCATTTTCATGCGCATAAAACTCAATATGGGACGCCCCAACCAGAACAAAACCCGTGTGAACCTGACAATAAACAAAGACGTCCTAAACGCAGTCAGGGAGTACATCCCTAATCTCAGCGATTTTGTAGAGAAAAAGCTCTTAGAATTCTTGGAATTCGTAAGCCACCCAGTAGAAAAAAGTTTGATATGCGGCCGCCGGGATTCGAACCCGGGCAACGGGCTCGGGAGGCCCGTGTCCTACCGCTAGACTACGACCGCCTTCTCACAGAAGTAAGTGGCTCGGGTAATATATCCCTTTCGCTGGGTTCTGGAACCTACCTTCAGAAAGATTTTTGGTGGCCACCACAGAAAAGCCATGTGAGCATTCTGGATGAACTTGAGAGGATTGAGAAAAAGCTGAAAAGAGGGGAAGACGTCAGGAGAGAATTCTGGTTGCTCGCAGGCAGGATAAAGAGGTCAAACGTTCGGGATGACGACATCCTGTCAAGAGTCGCAAGGATCAGAGACGAGATGTTCGACAGAAAAGTTCTCTTCGGATTCAGAGCAGGTTTTTCCGCGTTCTCATTCCTGTTTATTCTATCCAACACCCTGCTTTACCTGATTGCCCTTAAACCCATGCCTGACAATCTTAAACTCGTCAGCATTGCCGCTGTGGAACTCGCAGCCCTGTACACCTCATTTCTTGTGGGCAGGTGTCTTTCGGCAACTCTGACGGGGATAGAGGTGGACGGCTTTTACAGATACACCCCGCTCGAGTTTGGAGTCAAGATCAACTACCTGAGCTACCTGAAGGCATCCCAGAGAGACAGAGTGCTGCTCTATTCAGGAGCGATCGTTCTTGAGCAGATCACAATGCTTGCCCACACGCTGTTTCTTCTCTCCATCAAATCGAGGTGCTGGATCATTCCGGCATTCTTTCTGATCGCAAATCTGCCATTCTCATACCTGATGCACAGAGCTATGAGAACGGGAGAGCTTCACAGACTGATCAGAGAGTACAGAATTTTAAGAGAGGTGAGAGCAAAAGCCAATAAATAATCATTTGGTTTTTACCGTTTTTGTCAAAACCACTCTCAGCTTAAATACATGTTCTGACAAAGTGGGTACTGAGGTGATGAAGGATGATCACAATAAAGCTCCTCACGTCCCCAACCTGCCCGTACTGTCCGAGGGCGAGGGAAGTTGTCAAAAAACTTGTTGAAGAGGAGAGAGACATAATGGCGCTCGAACTGAGTGTCACGACAGATGAGGGCCTGAGGGTAGCGATGAGGTTTGGGATATCAGGAGTCCCGGCGCTGATAATAAACGACAGGGAAGTCCTGCTGGGAGTTCCCAGCATATCAGAGCTCAGGAGGCTCGTGAGTAGATATAGATATAACTGAAGGAGGTGATAGTGTGAAGGTTCTGAACGAGAACACGTTTGATGAGGAGATAAAGAAGGACAAGCTCGTTGTGGTTGATTTCTGGGCAGAGTGGTGCATGCCGTGCAGGATGCTCACCCCGATACTCGAGAAGCTGGAGAAGGAATATGCGGACGTCGAGTTCGCGAAACTCAACACAGACGAGAACCCAAACGTGGCATTCAGGTACGGGATATTCAGCATCCCCACGGTGCTGATGTTCTGCAGAGGAGAGGTCGTGAATAGCTTCGTCGGAGCGATGCCCGAGAGTGTTGTCAGACGAGAGATAGAAAAGGCCATTGAAAAGATACGGGCATGAGAGTGATAAGTTACGGGGGTTGCAGGGTCGATGTAGGCCTCTGCAACCTCAGGTGTCCGTACTGCGTGCATCTGGATGAGGAAACCAAGAATGTCGAGGTCTCGCAAATAGCGAGTGCCCTTAAAGGTTGCAATCACGTTTACGTTGGAGGGGCGGAACCAACCGTTCACGGAGACCTTGCAGATCTCCTGAGGCTCCTAAAGGAGGGTGGAGTGTCAGTCACACTCAAAACCAACGGTCTCCTTCCCAGAAAAATAGAGGAAACACTGCCGTACGTGGACAGGTACGTGTTCGAGCTGAAGGGCGACTTCGACGACATCAACACTGTTTCAGAGCTTACCGGCTTAAGTGCCGATAGATCAAAGAGGTATGTGGAAAACCTGATGGAGAGCATAGAAATCGCGAAAAATGCCGGAAAAAAGATCAGAATCTGGTTCAGAGCGATTCCAGAGTACATAGACGAAACAAGGTTCAGAAAGATGATGGAACGCGTGGGGAGGGTCGACGAGATACTTGTGTACCAGTTCCTCTCAAAACCCGAGTGGGACAGACCGTTTGATGATGCCAGTAAGCCAGATTATGAATTCGTGAGGAATCTCGGAAAGGTCGCAAGGGAGTACGCGGACAGAGTGATAATCGTGGGAGACAGGAGGGAGGAGCTTTGAAGGGCATAAAGGACGCAGTTTCGAGCCTCACGTGCGACAACATCCTGGAGTGTTTCTACGGGCTCAACGAGAGCGATGTTCAGATTTACAGGATGCTCGCTGAACATGATGAGATGAGGATAGAGGAGATAAGCAGACAGTCCGGGAGAAGCGAGAACACGACTTACAAGTCCCTCCAGAAGCTCATGATGGCGGGGATCGTGCTTAGGGAGAAGAGAGTCATCAAAGGGGGTGGGTACTACTACACGTACAGAGCCCTACCACCGGACGAGGTTGCGGAGATGATGGAGAGAATTCTGGAGGAGTGGTGTGTGAAGGTTAGAGACACCATTATCGAATTTAAAAACTCTTACAGGAGGTGATCGAATGCCACCTGCAGTTCTCGGCTGTCAGGGTTGCGGAAGGTGTTCACAGGTGTGTCCAACGGACGCCCTGATAAGACAGGGCGGCAAGGTCGTGAGAATCGATGCGGACAGATGCATGGAGTGCTACAAGTGTGTTGAGGTATGTCCGTACGGTGCACTGATAAAGATGGACTGAAGGAGTTGTACAGAGACGAGACGTCGAGGAAAGGCCTCTCACTCCTTGAAAGGTACGCAGGAACAGGGATCATCCCAGAGGGGGAGCTCGACGAAGAACTCGTCCTGTTTTTCGAGTCTGAAAAACTCGCCTTTCCTGTTTGCTCAAGCAAGGATTCTCTTTCATGGGGGACGAGGCTGCTTAGCGTTCAGGAAATGGAGATTCCATACATTATCAGAGAGATATTCAAGAATGGATGTGACTGGAAGGAAGCTGTAACGAACTACTTCAGGTCGATTGGGGAGACGAGACCAGAGGAGTTCGTGGATATCGTGAGAGAGGTAATTGTGAGTAGAAGAAAGTTCCTGATATCCGGTGACGAGATTGTCAGAATCAGCGAAAAATACGGGCGAGATGGAGGTGTCGTCATAGCCGAGCTCAAGGGTGCTGGAATAATCAGTCCCTACTCGGGCTGTGGAAGAGCTGTCTCCAGGCTGGAAAAAATCTACGGCTCACCGCTTTACGAGATAAACAGGTTCCTGATAAAAATTGTGGAGATCACTTGAGCTCATCCCATTTCCTCCTTCTCATGTATGCCCTAACACCCCTGTACCCCGCAAAGCCCAGAACTGCGAGAACCACGACCCCTCCACCGTACAGCAGAACTCTGTCCCTGTTTTCCTGGAACCAAAGAGCAATTCCAGAGAAAAACTCTGATACCTTCTCTCCAACTCCCGGACCCTCAGGAGTTTTCTGCTCAGTTGGAGCTGGAGTCGGTGTTTCCTCGACCATCGGCTTAAGCTCACTGACGAGCTGGTTAATCTCATCGGTCTTAGTGTCGATTCCAGATATGACGTCGTTCAGAACCGTCTCCGCATCATCGTAAAGGCCTTTATTCATGTAGTCCTCGGCCTGGGATATCCGCGTGTTGAAATCAGAGTAGTCCTGCTTGAACGTTTCCAGTTTCACTTCGTAACTGAGCGTGGACTCACCCTCAGACTTCAGACCCTGTATCAGCAGTTCCAGTTCAGTCATCCTGCTGAACATTATGTCAAGCTTATCCTTGGCCGTTTCAACGAGGAGATTTATTTCCGCCATTCTAACGAGGTTTTCCGCATCGTTAAGGTAGCTTTCTGCGTCGCTTAAACTTGCATTCGCCTCGCCATACTTCCCATCGCTGAAGTAAGTTTTCCCATCATCAAGCTTCGTTTTTGCCGAGTTCAGCTTTAGCCTGATCTCAGCAACAGCTACACCCTTGCTTTCGAGTTCTGACACCTTTGAAGAGATCTCGTCGTACCTCTTGTCGAGTTCAGAGATGTATTCCGAGAACAGTTCCTTGTTCACCACGCTTATAACGACCGGCTTCACCGCACCATCCTCAGCATCCTGAATGTCAACCCCAATAACGACTACCTTTGCAACCCTCTGATTTACCTTCGGAACATTTCCCGAGACCTCCACCACAATTCTGTTAAGGCCGTCATCCCATTTCTTAACTTCAGCTTTAACATAGTCGGTACCTTGATATATTCTCACTGGACCAGAACCAGCATATTCCACAACGACTCTCATAGATGGATTTTCAAGAGAAGTGTTGAATTCATACACCCTATCGTAGATTATCTTCGCGTCATCAGCAGTTTTTGGCTCAATAGTCATGTTAACGCTCAAACTCTCTCCCGGCAAGTAGTACTCCTTCAGCTTCGGCTCTATGAGAGGTTCTGCAAAGTTGTCCTTCGTTACAGTCTGCGCAGCGATTGCAACTCCAGTCAATAGGATCAGCGTGAGAGTGAGAATGAGCGATTTCCTTGGCATGGATTAAAAACCGAAAGGTGAAATTTAAACTTTGCTAAAGGATCTGCAAAACGACCTTCCTCTTCCTCCTCCTGGTGTCAAAGTTTATCAGAATGATTTGCTGCCAGGTTCCGAGGATCAGCTTTCCTTCTTTAAAGGGCACAACCACGCTCGGCCCGATTATCGCAGCCTTAACGTGTGATGAACCATTGTCGTCGTTCCACGTCAGGTGGTGGTCGTAGTGGTCGGAATAGGGAGCAACGCGGTCCATTATCCTGGGCAGATCTTTCTTAAGTCCAGGTTCATACTCCAGGGTTGTCACCGCACCCGTGGATCCAACCGAGAACACCAGAACCGCTCCCTCCTCTTTTCCACACCCTTCCACATACTTCTGAACGTAGGGGGTCAGATCAATAACCTCATCCCTGTCCATCTCAAACTCGAGAATTTTCATTTGATCCCCTCCACGACCCGATTTGCAGCCTCCTCAGGTGTTTCCACCTCAATTAGCCCATCAAGCTTCACCGGAGGCTTGTAGGCCACAACGGTCTTTCCCTCCTTCAGAGCTATGGCAATCTCAGAAACGGTGCCGTAGCCACCTCCAACTGCTATTAGGGCGTCGCTCGAATGGACTATAATCATGTTCCTCGCGTGTCCCATATTCGTCGCGATCACATAGTCGCAGTAAGGGTTTGCCATCATCCTGTCCTTTCCCGGAACTATCCCGATCACAACTCCGTTCCTGCTCTTCACGCCCCTGCTAACTGCCTCCATAACTCCTCCAAGCCCACCGTTTATCACCACACATCCCCTCTCCGCAAGCAGCTGTCCCACTCGAAATGCGAACTCACATACATCCCCGTAAC
>NZ_JBPLZQ010000005.1:0-32177 GCF_054018175.1 Geoglobus sp. | reverse complement strand
CGCTGAGGATCCGGAGCTCAGCGTGGAAAGCAAGCTCACGATAGTAACTGAAACAAAAATTCCTGGAAGGCTCGTGGACGAGTTTCTGAATGTTCCGGGAGTTGAGAAGATAGTTATCAGCTGAACCTCACCACCTCTCTCTCCAGAACGACGGTATGAAGAGGGAGAGCACGGTGAACAGCTCGAGCCTCCCCATCCACATGTTGAATACCAGCACGAGCTTTGCAAATGCGGAAAGGCTCGAGTAGCTCTCAGAAGCCCCCACAGCTCCGAGCCCGGGACCAACGTTGTTTATCGTGGCTGAAACCGCAGAGATCGATGAGATCATGTCCAGGCCTGTAAGGGACACGAGGAAGGTCGAGAATACGAAGATGAGGATGTAGAGTGTGAAAAAGGCGGTTATGTTGTACAGGGTCTCCTTGTCGACGACCTCGTCGTTGAGCCTCACGATCCTCGCGGTTCTCGGCTCTGCGCTCTTCAGTATCTGGGAGAGTGAGTACGCGGTGAGCAGGTAGATCCTCACGACCTTGATTCCTCCTCCTGTGGAGCCCGTCGATCCTCCTATGAACATGAGCATCAGAATCAGAAGCTTCGCTGAGTCGCTCCACGTGTCGAAGTCGTAGGTCGTGAATCCGGTTGTGGTCATTATGCTGGCCACCTGGAAGAAGGAGTACCTGACGGAGTCGAACACCTCAAACCTCTCGAGGTTTATTGCGGTCATCACGATGCCCGCCAGCAATACTATGGATATGTAGAATCTGAACTCCGTGTCCATGAGAAATCTGGTCTGACCCTTCAGGAGGAGGTAGATCAGCACGAAGTTCATCCCACCGAGTATCATGAACACGAAAATCACGAGCTCTATTGAAGGACTGTTGAAGTAGGCTATGCTCTCCGTTTGAGTGGAAAAACCGCCGGTTGAGAGGGTTGTGAAGGTGTGGTTCACGGCATCGTAAAGGCTCATCCCGAGGGCGTAGAGGAGAGCGATCTCGATAACTGTCAGCAGCATGTAGGTGGCGTACAGTCTCAGGGCGGTGTCCTTGAGTCTGGGCTTTATCTTTTCCACCTTGAGCCCCGGGACCTCAGCCTGAAGGAGGGTCTCGCTTTTCTTGGCGAGGGTGGGGAAAATTGCGACGAAGAGAACGACGATTCCCATCCCACCAAGCCACTGGGTGAGACTTCTCCAAAGCAGGAGCGACCTGGGCATGTCTTCTATCCTGTCGATTACTGTGGCACCTGTCGTGGTAAATCCCGACATTGCCTCAAAAAGGGCGTCAACGGGGGAGAGATGGTAGTACATGTACGGAACACTTCCGGCGAGAGCGATCAGGAGCCACCCTATGCCGACGATGGCGTAGCCCTCCTTGTACTTGGCTATCTCGCTTTCGGGCTTGGAAAAGACATATGTCAGGCTGCCGAGAATGAAACACACCGCCATTGGAATTGCGAATGGGCGCGGATCCTCATGGTAGTACATCGCTACGCCAATGGGGATTGCAAAAACCAGCGAAAAGTAGAGGACGATCTGCGACAGGTAGTTCACTACCAGCCTCGTGTTCATGCTCTCAGCCTTTTCTCCACCTCGTCAACGTTTTCCCATGTCGTCAGAACGTACAGCAGGTCCCCCGTGTGTATCTCCGTGTCCCCTTTGACGACCTCTATCACGCCGTCCCTCTTCACTGCCGCTATTATGGTGTTTTCGGGGAGCTTTATCTCTGCAACTCTCTTACCATCGATCCCGCTCTCGATCTCTATCACCACCACGCCCTCCTTTATCTCTCCCACTGCCCTGATTTTCATCATTCTGAGGATTTTCATGACCTCGAGGTAGGTGGATTTTCTCGGAGACAGCGCAGCATCGACTCCCACCTTCTCGAAAAGCGGTGCGTACTCCTTCTTGTCCACCCTGACGAATGCCTTCTTGGCCCCCAGACTTTTTCCGAGAAGCGCCACGAGGAGGTTCTTCTCGTCACTGTCGGTGGTGGCTATTATCACGTCAGCCTTTCCGACCTCCTCCTCCATCATGAGGTTCATGTCCGTTCCGTCTCCGATTATCACCTTCGTCCTCCTGAGGACCTTCAGAGCCTCCTCAGCCGTCTTTTCGTCCCTCTCTATGAGCTTTATGTGGAGGTTAGCCTTTTCGAGAAGCTTTGCCGTGTAAATGCCGACGGTACCTGCACCCACTATGACCACGTTCCTGACGACCTGCTCCCCTATCAGGCTCCTTATCGCCTGAATTTCGTCAGTCTTCCCAAAAACGGCAAGCTTGTCTCCCGGTTCTATGATCGTGTCCCCTTTCGGGACGATTATCCTGTCTCCTCTGTGTATTGCCGCGATTATTATGTTCTTGGGGAACCCTATGTCGGCAATCCTCTTCCCGGCAACGGGGGAAGTTTCCCTGACCACCATCTCCACGAGCATTATGTCCTCGAGTTCCGCGAACTCGATGGAACCGGGGATTGTTACGAGTCTCGCAAAGTCTGAGGCGAGAACGAGCTCCGGGCAGACTAGGACATCGTAGCCTATTGGGTGGTCCCTTATCACGGGTCTGTCCGCATACTCGGGGTTCCCGACCCTGACTATTACTGTCTCAACCCCCATTTTTTTTGCTGCAAGCGCCGAGAGGAGGTTCACCTCGTCATTTCCGGTGACGGCGATGAACATGTTTGCCCTTTCTATACCCGCCTTTCTCAGCGTCTGGACGTTTGCAGCGTTACCCCTGATGACCTCCACGTTGAGCTTGTCCATCTCCCCGGCCTTCCCCTCGTCCAGCTCTATCACCGTGACGTCGTGCCTCTCCGCGAGTTCCTTTGCTATGCTGTAGCCAACCTCTCCCGAGCCGGCGACTATGATTCTCATTGCGCTCCACCCTCAAACAACCTTGCAATTAAAATACTTATCTCGTACATAATGACAACCGCCATGAGAACGACCATCTGTGTTACGCCGGTAATGTCGAATGATATGTTGGTTGCGAGGATGAAAACGGTGATGTAAATTATAAGCCTCTTGTCTCTGAGCCATTTTGACGAGACGAGCCCGAGTCTGGCCGCAATCGCGGCAACCACTGGAATCTGGAATGCAAGTCCGACGGAAAGGGCGAGCTTGACCGAGTTCTGAAGTGACTTTCTTACGGACAGGTATGGCTCAGCGCCAAAGTACTCGACCACCGTGGCGCTGTAGAGCCTGGGCAGGATTATGTAGTAGGAGAACAGCACTCCAACGACGAAGACGATGTAGGAGAACGGCAGAAAGATTTTGAGGAACCTCCTCTCGTGCGGATACAGTCCGGGCTTCATGAACAGGTAAATCTGGTATATTATCCACGGGTACGTAACGAAAAACGATAGAAATGCCGATACGAGGATCTTCGTTATCATGTACTCCGGGGGAGAGTAAACGACCATCTCCTTTCCGGGAAAGAGCTCGCTCCAGACGTAAGAGATTACCTCGTCAGACTTCAGAAAAATGACTCCGAGGAAAACGAAGAAGGGTGCGAACCCCTTGACGACCCTATCTCTCAGCTCTGCGAGGTGTTCTCTGAGTTCCATGTCTCTGTCTTCCGGGGGCTGCACACACCGGATTTGAGCAGAGGGTAATAAAACTGTTCCGAAAGTCTGAAGGAAAATGATTTATCCTCTCGGGTTCGATTATGTTCGATGGAGCTTACGGGGGAAGAGGAAAGACTCCTCGAAAGCGACAACGAGACCGTGAGGAAGTGCATGGAAATCCTGGTGGCACTTGGCGAGATTTACGGTGCTGAGAGGCTTGTTGAAATAAAGTCAGCTCAGATATCCGGGATTTCGTATGACAACATCGGTGATGCGGGTCTCGAATGGCTCGAGAGCCTCGACGCAAGGGTCGTCGTCAGGGCGTACTCCAACCCTGCCGGGCTTGACACCGTCAGGTGGAGGGAGATGGGCATCGATGAGGAGTTCTACGAGAGGCAGAGCAGAATTCTAAAAGCACTTAAAAGGATTGGCGTCGAGATTACGCTCACCTGCACGCCTTACTACCTCGACGCTCCGGAGTTTGGGGATCATCTCGCATGGGCCGAGAGCTCGGCCGTTGTTTACGCCAACTCTGTTATTGGTGCCAGGACAAACAGGGAAAGTGGAATTTCTGCCCTCGCATCCGCGATAGTTGGTAAGACTCCCATGTACGGGCTTCACCTCAGGGAAAACAGGGCACCGCAGATCAGGGTCGTGGTAGAGGAGGGAGTCAATCCAGCTGTGGCGGGATACCACGCTGGTAAACTCGTTGGGAGCGAGATACCACTCGTCGAGTTTCCAAGAAAGCTCAGCAGAGACGAGCTCAAGTGGTTCGGTGCAAGTCTGGCGGCGAGCGGTGGAGCAGGGATGTTCCACGCCGAGGGGATGACTCCAGAGTGGAGGGATTTCGACAAACCTGATGAGAGGGTCTTCATCGAGAAGAGGGACATCGAGGTGAAATGCGAACCACACTTAATCGCCGTTGGCTGTCCCCACACCTCCGCGGATGAGCTCAGGCAGATATACGAGCTGCTCCAGAAGCACGGCAAGGTGAAAAGGGAGATGTGGATCTTCAGCTCGAGAAAGGTGATTGAGGAAAACAGAGAGCTTGTGGACGGAATAGAGAGGTTCGGGGCAAAGGTCTTTGCGGACACCTGCATGGTCGTCTCTCCTGCAGCATCGAGATTCGACTGCGTTATGGTGAACAGTGGAAAGGCTCTGGAGTATCTTCCAAAAATGCGTGGGGTTGAGGCAGTTTTTGGTGATCTGCATGAGTGCGTGAGGTGGGCCACGAGATGAGGATCAGGGCGAGGACGATTTCGAGAGGATACGGAGAGGGGGAGGCGGTTGTGTCGAAAAAACCCGTATCTTTCCTCGGGGACATAGATCCGGAGACAGGGGTTGTGAGGGACAGGGAAAGCGAGCTTTACGGCATGAGTGTTGCGGGCAGGATATTCGTGTTTCCCGAGGGGAGGGGTTCGACTGTTGGAACGTACATCCTCCTGAGAATGAAAAGGAGCGGGTGTGCCCCCGCTGGAATAATAATGGCCGAGAGCGAGGCCATAGTGGCCGTGGGTGCGATAATCGCGGGCATACCTCTCGTCGACTTGCCCGAGGTAAACGTCTTGGATGTGATAGAGAATGGGGACCACGTGAGAATCTTCGCAGAAAGGGAGGGGTGGATTGAGGTTGATAAACGTAGATGAGGTGAGACTTTCGAGGTTCTTTCACATCTACTACAGGGAGGTCGGGGATGATTTTGCGAGGTACTACATCATTCCCCTCGTCAATCTGAATGATCAGAGCCTTCAGCAATTTCTTCAGGAGCTCTCCATGGATCACGACGTCAGAATCCACAGCAGGTATGGAGAGCTCGTTCTCGAGGTTAGACGCAGGAAGGAGAGCTACTGGCTGAACGTCCTGCTGTTCGTGCTCACCTTTCTGAGCGTGACGTTCACGGGGGGTATGTTTTACGGCTCGTTCGACATTTTTCTCGGACTTCAATTTGCAGTTGCCGTGATGTTCGTCCTCGGAAGCCACGAGATGGGCCACTTTCTCGCATCGAGGAGGTGGGGCATGAAAGCATCTCTGCCCTACTTCATTCCCTTTCCGACCATCATAGGCACTCTCGGTGCGATCATAAAGCAGAGAGGAGTTATAAAGAACAGGAAAGCCCTGCTTGAAATAGGCGTATCGGGTCCGCTTGCCGGCGTGCTCGCCTCCATACTCGTGACGTATCTCGGTCTGAGGATGGACGTGCCGCTGACAGGACAGCAGGTCGACGGGGCAATTCTTCTGGGAGAGCCGGCTCTGTTCAAACTGGTTGCGAAGATAGCCGGATTCGACGGTCAGTTCATTCACCCGGTCGCTTTTGCCGGCTGGGTTGGAATGTTCATAACGTCTCTGAACCTAATACCTGTCGGTCAGCTTGATGGAGGCCACGTGATGCGGGCTCTGATCGGTGAAAAAGCGAACAATGTTTCGAGAGTTTTTCCGTTCATACTTCTTGCAGTCGGGTTCGTTTTCAGGGAATCTGGGGTGTGGTTTTTCTGGGGGCTGTTGACGTTCTTCTTTTCCATGCAGAGGCATCCAAAGCCGGCAGACGACTCTCCCCTTCCGCCAGGATACGTGCTTCTCGGGTTGCTGACATTCGCTGTCGGCGTTCTTTGCTTCACCCCCGTACCCTTCACGATTGCGGAAAGTTTATAATGTCACAATTAAATATGGTGAAACCGGTGAGATGGCAGGAGAAGTTCGTTGAGGTTCTGGACTCAACGCTCGGATACATCAGGAACGAAAGAATTGCGGCAGTCCTCGTACCGATCGTAATTTCAGACGAGCCCGAGATTGTGATGATAAAGAGGAAGAAAAACCTCAGCAGAAGTGCGGGCCACATAGCATTTCCGGGCGGTATGAGGGACGAGGAGGAAACTCCTCTTGAAACTGCGTTGAGGGAGACCGAAGAGGAAATAGGAGTCCCAGCCGATAGTGTTGAGGTTCTTGGTTTTCTCACGCCAAAGGAGGTGGTCGAGCACAGGATAAAGATTCATCCGGTTGTGGGAGTAATATTCTCCAAGGAGTTTGTGAGAAACGACTATGAGGTGGACAGGATACTCGTTGACAGTCTCGAATTTGTGCTCAGGTCGAGAAGGGTGGCAGACTGGGGTCCGAACTTTGAGTGCGCGGGTGAGCTCGTGTGGGGAGCGTCGAGCAGAATAATCGACGACCTTTACATGCGGATACTCTCGAGGTTCGGGAGCATAGACGCCTTTTTCAGGACGTGAACGCGATCCTTGGAAAGTAATTTAAATAACCGCTCCAAGTTTTTGAGGAAATGAAGCTCCTGACGATTGGAACAGGAAGGGCGAGCAGAATAGCGGATCTATTCGCGAGTAAGGGTGCGAGGGTCAACAACGTCAACCTGTTCAAGACTTTTGCAATCGTTCAGTCGATAGAGTCCCTCAAGAGCCTGAGGCACGTTGAGGACAAGCACAGGTTTTACGCGGTCTACAGAGATGGCGATGTGGATATCAGGAGCGCGTTCAACAACATCCTTTCGTTTAACGAGCTTTTCGAAGCTTCTTTAGTGCTGTGCGACCTCCAGGACGACTTTTCCTACTACACCACCTTGAAAATCTCGGAGGAGCTTTACAGGACAACCGAGGAACCAAAACTCTGTCTGGCCCTCTCACCACCTCTCGAAAACGCTGCAAACGTTAATTTGACATTCATGCGGATAAAGTCTCTCCTGAACTCGTATGACGGTCTGTTTCTCTTCGAGATGCGGGATGGGTTCGAGGACATGCTCGTGAAAGCGTTCAACGTCCTCTCTCTCGTAGGTGAGATCGACGTGCGAAAGAGGGTCAGCGGAGAGGTTGTGGTTGACACGAGTGACTTTCTCAACTCTCTCTCCGGAGATGGCGTTACTGTCGTTGCGTTCAGCAGAGAAGTGCTGCCCCTGAAAATCCTCAGGAGGCTGAAGAGGAGGAGCTACAGTGAGACGGTGGCGGAGAGAACCGAGAGAATGGTCAGGATGTTTGACTCATCCCTGAGCAACACCAGTGCGAGGGGTGAACTGAGCTCGGCGAGGAAGGCGCTGATAGTCTTCTCCGGAGACCCGGATGAGATAACAATGGACGGAATTTTCGAGTGCATCAAGGCGGTTGAGAGGATGAACCCGGAGATGCTCGTGCGGTACGGAGACTACCCAGTGCCAAACGCGAGGGAGCTCAACATCGTGACGCTCTTTTCAGGGATAAAAAAGTTCAGGTTATGATCTCTGCCCCATCCTCTCTCACAACTATAGTGTGCTCGGCCTGACTCACGAGACCTCCCCTCACCTCGGTCAGCACCGGATATGCCCTCAGTATATTCTCCCTGACGAGCTTCGAGATTATTATCTCTCTCGGGTTTGAGAGCCACCTCTTTGCGAAGGGCAGCGTCCTGTATTTTTCCACTTCTGCAAGCAGCTCTCTGGCCATCTTCATCCTCACGGGCCTGGCCGAAATCACCGAGTATATCTCCACCTCCCTCCTGTCCGCGACCTTTCCGGCTCCGTTGGTTATGAACGGCTCGATGGCGAACACCATCCCCTCCTCTATCCGAACGCCCTTTTCGATGCAGTAGTTGTATATCGTCGGCGGTGCGTGTGCAACGTAGGGCATAAATCCGTGACCGGTCAGGTTGTACACGGGTCTGAGGCTGAACTCCTTTGCCGTGTTTTCTATTGCCTCTCCGATCTCCGCAGTGGTTGTTCCCGGCTCAATCACCTCTATTGCTCTCTTGAGGGCGAGGTTGGCACACTCCACAAGCTCTCTGTTGTCCCCCAGATCCACCGTAACAGCGGTGTCGGCGATGTAACCGTCGATGTGTGCTCCGATGTCTATCTTGACGAGGTCCCCTTCCCTGAAAACCCTTTCATCGTTCTTTGACGGAGTGCAGTGGGCAGCATCTGCGTTGAGTGATATGTTGCATGGGAACGCCGGCTGAGCGCCGAGCTCAACAATCCTGCTCTCAACGTATTCCGCGATCTCCAGCATCTTCACCCCTGGCTTTACGAGCTTCAGTACCTCCTCTTTAACCTGTCTCAGGATCTTTCCCGCCTCAACGTGCTTCTCTATCATGGTACCAGCCTCACACGATCATCATACCTTGTGAGAACATCACACCCGTCTTTTCTCACGACCACGGTGTCCTCCACCCTGACACCTCCCACATCCTCATAGTACAGCCCGGGCTCGATGGTTATAACCATTCCCGCTTTCAGCACCTCTCCTCCCTCGTAAACCCTCGGCTTCTCGTGCACCTCGAGCCCAACACCATGCCCCGTTGAGTGGATGAACCCCTCCCTCGCCTTCTGTCTCAGCGTTGAATACCCGTAAGACTCGAGCACGTCACATACCTCGCTGTGCACGTCTCCAGCAGACACGCCCTCTCTGATCATGCCGATCGCCCTGTTTTTCGCGTCTATGCAGGCCTCGAGCATCTCCTCAATCTCTCTGGATTCGTCCATTATGACCGTTCTTGTGAAGTCGGAGTAGTATCCCGTAACCCTGCTCTTCGGAAACAGGTCGAATATAACGTGCCCCGTGACCCCACCCTCTCCCGTGTAGTGGGGGTCGGCACTTCTCTTTCCGCTTGCGATGATCGTGTCCTCGGCGTAGTACCCTCTGCTGTACAGGAAACCCTCAACCTTGGTCCTCAGAGCATTAGCGTCCCTCTCACTCCTCAGAGCTCTGAGAAAGTATTCGAACGCCTCGAGGATCATTCTGCTCGTCTCTGCTATGTATTCCACCTCTCTTCTGGTCTTCACGGCCCTCATCTCGGAGTACGGGTTCTCTACCACCGCCACGTCCAGGTGCTCTGCGAGCTTCTCGTACAGAAAAGCTGGAAACTCCTCCGGAACGAGGATTTTTCTTGCATGATGGGTTTTGAGCAACTCGACGTACGTTTCGGCAAGGGCAACCTTGGGCTTCACACCATCCCTTATCTTCTCGTAGTAGCCGAGGTCGTTTAGGGATGCGATCTCCCTGACCCTGCTCTCCCTCTCTGCTCTTCTCTTCTCCATTTCATGGACCACCAGCAACTCCGTCCCATCGTCACCGATCATGTAGAACGCGGGATCGGGAATTCTGAACCTTGTGGCATAGTAAAAGTTCGGGTCCCTTGAGCTTGCGTACATCACGAAAAACTGAGCGTCACTTCTCTGCAGCAGGGTCTGAATCATGGTCTGGATTTACGCGGCGATGTTATAAATCTTTGGTGATTCCGCTATCTCCATGTCCTGACGGCAGATTGACCTTTTTCGCCTTTCATCAGCTTCAAACACCTTCTGAAGCATTCTGGATGCCTGTCTCAACAGAGCATCACCAAAAAATTGATAAACAGGGTAATGTGCTTTAAGGGTTGAGGGCCGGTAGCTTAGCCAGGCAGAGCACGGGACTCTTAATCCCGGTGTCGGGGGTTCAAATCCCCTCCGGCCCGTCACTTGTGTGTTTGAAGTGGAAGCTAATGGGTGTTTATCCAATTTTAAAAATTCTATGTGTCTGGCTTCGAGACTGGATGTAATATGAGATGCTGAAATTTGGTTAGGACTGAACAAAGACAGTATATTCAAGAACTGTCCAGTAATTATCGCGCTCAGGGTCGAAAGGATGCTTAAGTCCACTTTTATTCTCTGCCCATATCACCACTGTATAGAAACCGGGGCCTTTAATTGGTCTTATTTTAAAGGAGATATCAAACTTTTGACCAGCTATGGTCCATTTTAAAGGCCTCCACGTCTCAACATCTTCGTAATAGGCTCGTCCCGGGACTACGCCAGCAATGGGGTCTCCTATGTCATAACTGTGCCTCTTATTGAATTCCTCTCTGGGTGGCGGATGATAATACACCATGACTCCTTCAAACTTCAGATCCTGGTTTAACTTCCCAGAAGCTGAAAACACCATATTGTCCACTTTGGGGACTTTAGTCCATTCTACATACTTTTTTGTCATGTGCAGAACCAATACCATTCTATTCGAGTCCCAAGCAACACCGATATCGACGTAATTGTTGCTAGGATCTAGGAGAGAATCTCTATGTCCTCAGTCGGACAACGCATCGGCATAAATCATACTCTTAACGCTTTTTACAGCGTAGTCGGGCACATCATTCGGATACAAGAACCCTCCAACAATTCGATATTCGCCACAATTTTCTTCCATTGCATAAACTCCTCCTTTCTGGGTGTAATAATAGAATGGAGGGTATCCTTCAGGATCGTAATGGCTAAAATAATCTCGCTTGATCATATCCTCTGCCCTAAATTGGGCAATTCCAGTGCTTATCAGCTTAACCGCTGGTAAATCTTTTTTCGTTCTCTCTTTATTAAGGTATTCAAGAACTGCATGGATTGTCTCATTCGTTATCTCCTCTCTTGATGGTGTTCTGATAACCTTTTGCAAAGTCTGATTTACACTTTTTTTTTGGCTTTATTTAACTCTTCCTTTACGTTCTCTACGACCTCGGTTTGTGTTGTATTGGGCAAAATTCCATCCAAGTCTAGGCTCCTTACCAAATCACATCTCAGCCAGCCTCTGCAACACCTTCTTTTCTCTAAATCCCAGAGCAACAACCACGCCAACCAGAAGGACATTAACAGCTACGAACTTGTAAGAGGATAGCATCGTGTGGTCATGTGAACTTTTGAGTCCTGATGGTATTGTGAGCTTGAGATACATTTTAAATCACAGATCTGACAGGCTTGAACTCTTTCAATCCCCCGGAAATCAATCGGCTGGTAATTTGAGGTTCGTATCACCATCTCACCCCTGTTCGGATTCTATGACCAGAATAGTCATCGAATAGCTCAGCATCCTGTTCAGCCCGCCAGCATCAAAATTGCTTTTGGGCTTGTATGTTCCGCCACGTGACTATTTGCTTGGATACGTGGTCTCACATCGTGGATTGCAGGACCGAACTTCTCTAACGACGATGTTCATCCCGGAATACTTTTCAAGTGGCTTTGCAGTATGTTGGGAACCTGCTTGCCCGGATGCCAGCCCCCTTAAAGCCTGTCCCAGTTTTTTGCAGCACGTTCTCGAAAGGTGATGGCTCAGTTAACAATTTAATCTCACTCCTGCAAACGTGGAGGTGATGTATGTGCTTGACACGTCGGCAATACTTCTCAGAAAGGCCGTGTTTGAGGACATGGTGACAGTTCCGGAGGTAATTGACGAGGTAAAGGATGACCTGTCCAGGCTTTACCTCGAGGTCATCGATCTGAGGGTTGAGCCTGCGAGAGATGAGTTCGTGAGGAGGGTTGTGGAGGCCGCTGAGAGTACGGGTGACGTGTACAAGCTGAGCGAAACTGATGTTCGGGTTCTGGCAAAGGCTCTCGAGTACGGAGCGGTGGTCGTTACGGACGACTATGCTGTTCAGAATGTGGCGAGGATTCTGGGGCTGAGAACTGAGAATATTCTCCAGCAGGGCATCAAAAAAGAATTTAAATGGATTCGTGTATGTAGGGGTTGTGGCAGGAAAACCCGCAACGAAATCTGCGAGGTTTGCGGGAGTGAAACGAGGCTGAAAAGGGTGGTGAAAAAATGAGCAAAATTGACGATCTCATGGAGAGGGCGAGGCAGCTTAAGGAAAAAGGTCTGACCACCGGCGAGATTGCGGACGAGCTTAACGTATCAAGGGAGACGGCGCTGTGGCTCCTCACCAAGGCAAAAACTGAGAGGCCGCCCTCCGACGTTTATGTGGAACTCAGGAGCATATCGTCATCATCTCTCAGGCTCAGGGGAATGGCGAGAATTCTCGCCGACATGGTTATAGAGCATGGCGACCCCGATGTTATTGTCGGCGTCGCAACTTCCGGAATACCTGTGGCGACCATGGTTGCCGAGGAGCTCGGTTGTGAGCTTGCGATCTACTACCCGAGGAAGCTCAAGTGGGATGGAGAGGAGAGCCACGTCAGGGGAACGTTCAGCGAGAACTTCGCCAGCGTATCGGGAAAGGCCTGCGTGATCGTGGACGACATAATCACCACGGGAAACACCGTTATGGAGGTTGCAGAGAGCATAAAGAAGAGGGGTGGAAACGTTATAGCTTCGGCAGTTCTCGTCGACAAGCGCAGCCAGGATGATATCGGCGGAATCCCGGTTCTGAGTGTTTTAAGGGTCTTCAGGCTGTGAGGATGAGGGTAAGGATTCTGATTCCAGCTCTTAACGAGGAAGAAAGCATAGGCGAGGTAATCGAGGGCTTCAGGAAGCTTGGCTACGACAGGATTCTGGTAATCGACGGCCACAGCACCGACAGAACAAGGGAGATTGCGAGAGAAAAGGGAGCGGAGGTCGTGGTTCAGAGTGGTAAGGGAAAGGGGCAGGCAGTCAGGGAGGCATTCGGACTGATCGATGACGATGTCGTGGTGATGATTGACGCTGACGGAACGTATATGCCGGAGGACGTTGAGAGCCTGCTCGAGCCCATAAGGAGGGGCGTCGCTGACCATGTTGTCGGAAACAGACTCGTGAACTTCGAAAAGGGAGCGTTCACGAGGCTCAATTTGATTGGGAACAAGATCATAAACTTCATATTTCGCTTTTTCTATGGAGTCGAACTTCACGACATTCTGTCTGGGTACAGAGCACTCACGAGAGAGGTTTACAAGAGTGTCGAACTTCAGAAGAGTGGATTTGAGGTTGAGACCGAGCTGACCGTTGAAACGATAGCCAACGGATTCAGGATGCTTGAAGTACCGGTGAGGTACAGAAGGCGTTCTGGGAGGACGAAGCTCAGACCGTTTGCGGATGGATACAGAATAGTGTCCACCATTTACAGCCTGCTTGGAAGGTACAGTCCGGGAAGGTACTTCTACTTTCTCGGTATGCTGATGCTGATTCTCGGTTTCGTTGGCGGCGTCTACGTCGTGTACGAGTGGTTCAGACGAGTGTCTCACTTCCTGCTTGTGAACCTGGTTTCCATGCTGATTGTGTCCGGCCTGCTCATAATCGCGGTTGGTCTTTTAAGCGACTCCCTCTTCAGAATAAACGTCCAGCTAAAGAGGGAGCTCAGAGAGATTCGCAGGAGGTTAGAGAGCATTGAACGTAAAAGAGATTGAGGAGCTGTTTCACAGGGACCTGCACGAGCTTGGAGCTGAGGCAGATCAGCTCAACGGAAGGGTGGCGACGTTTACGGTCAACAAGCACATAAACTACACAAACGTCTGCGTGTCGAGATGCCCGATCTGCGCGTATTACAGAACCTCCGGCTACACCATGAGCGTTGAAGAGGTCGTGGAGTCGGCAGTTCGAGCCGTGAGGCTCGGTGCGAGGGAGCTTCACATAGTCGGAAGTCACAACCCGGAACTGGGTGTTGAGTATTTTGAGGAGATATTCAGGAGGATACGTGAGAGAGTTGGGGAGGGCGTTGCTATAAAAGCCCTTACCGCGACCGAGGTGAGCTTTTACTCGAAAAAAGAGAAAATGAGTGTGAGGGAATTTCTCTCGAGGCTCAGTGATGCTGGACTGGACATGATGCCCGGGGGTGGGGCTGAGATACTGGTCGAGAGGGTCAGGAGAAAGATCTCACCTTACAAGGCCGACTCGAGAGAGTGGCTTAGGGTCATGGAGATTGCCCACAGCCTCGGAATCAGGAGCAACGCCACCATGCTGTTCGGTCACATCGAGTCCTACAGGGACAGGGCCATACACCTCTACAGGCTCAGAAAGCTGCAGGAAAAGACGGGAGGTTTTCTGTCCTTTATTCCCCTCGTTTTTCACCCCGAGAACACGTCACTCAGTGAGGTCAGAAGAACATCTCCCCAGGATGTTCTGAAAACAATCGCAGTCTCAAGGATAGCCCTTTCCAACTTCAGGGGAATAAAGGCGTACTGGGTAATGCTTGGAGAAAAGCTCGCACAGATCGCGCTGAACTACGGTGCGAACGATGTTGACGGCACGGTCATGGGCGAAAGGATCGCCCACTCTGCAGGAGCGAAAACTCCGGCTGAGCTGGCGAAGGAAAGGCTGATAGGGCTGATAAGGGACGCGGGCAAGGTGCCTGCGGAAAGGGACGCTTACTTCAACACTCTGGAGGTAATCGAATGAGGATCGGCAAGTTCGGACTCGTCAATAACTTCCTTCCGTACTATCACCTCGAGAAGTCCGGGAAGTATGAGATAGTGGAGGACTCTCCGAAAAATCTGGCAAAAATGCTTTCGGAGGGCCGGATAGACTACGCTCCAGTCCCATCGTTCTTTTACCTCAGGAATGCAGAGAAACTCGCGAGACACTCGTTCTGCGTCGCATCTGACGGCGAGGTTTTCAGCGTGGTGGTGGTCTCGCGCAGAAAGAGACTTGACGACTCTCCCATAGCCGTAACCTCGAAATCGATCACGTCATCTGCAATGCTCGAGATAATCAGGAGAGAGAAGGGGCTGATAAACCGTCTCGTCCCCTTTGAAGGTGATTTCTTCCAGATGCTCAGCAGCTTTGACCACGCCCTCGTGATAGGGGACGAGGCGATAAAGGCGAGAATGGTTTTCAGGGTGGTAATGGACATCGGGGAGGAGTGGAAGGAAATAACCGGCTTACCTGCAGTTTTTGGCATAGCTGCGTCTCCCAGAAACGTGGATGAGACGAGCGTGGCAGATAGAGACCTGCTCGAGTCCTACAGAAAGGGGATCCAGAGTCTGGATGAGATAGTGGAGATTGCGAGCATGAAGTTCAGGATGCCGGCAGAGTTTCTCAGGGTCTACTTTTCGAGGCTGATTCACCGTGCGGGGGGTAAAGAGCTTAAAAGTCTTGAGGTTTTTGAGGAGCTGAGCCATGAGTACGGACTACTTTGAGAAGAATTTGAGCGGTGAGGACCTCACGTTCAGAGAAGCTATGGAGCTGTTCGGACTTTCACTTCCAGAGGTTGGTGGAGTTGCAGACAGGATACGAAAGGCCAAATGTGGCGACGAGGTTGGCTTTGTCATAGACAGGAACATAAACTACACAAACGTCTGCGTATCTAAGTGCAAGTTCTGTGCGTTCTACGCACGGAGGAAGGAAGATGGATACCTGCTGAGCCACGAAGAAGTTCTGAGGAAGGTTGAAGAGGCTGTAAAACTTGGGGCGACCCAGATAATGCTTCAGGGCGGCATAAATCCGGAGCTCGGTATGGAGTGGTTTGAGGAGCTCTTCAGGAAGATAAAGTCCAGGTTCAGTGTCGATGTGCACAGCTTGTCCCCGCCCGAGATCGTCTACCTTGCAAAAAAGGAGAGAGTCAGCGTGAAGGAGGTAATCTCGAGGCTGAAAGAAGCTGGACTCGACTCGATTCCGGGTGGTGGTGCGGAAATTCTCTCTGACGAGGTGAGGATGAGGATAAGCAGCAAGGGAAGCAGTGATGACTGGCTGAAGGTCATGGAAGCTGCTCACAATCTGGGAATGAAAACCACGGCGACAATGATGTTCGGACACGTGGAGGAGGACAGACACATCGTCGAGCACCTGTTCAAGATAAGGGATCTGCAGAGCAGGACGGGTGGTTTCACGGCATTCATACCGTGGAGCTTTCAGCCGGGCAACACGGAGCTTTACGACAGGGTCAGGCATCCCGCTCCACCAGAAAGGTACCTTCGGATAGTTGCGGTTTCGAGGATAGTTCTTCACAACATCAGGAACATCCAGGTTTCGTGGCTCACCCAGGGAATGGAGATCGCAACCCTCGCTCTCAGCTTCGGGGCCAACGATTTCGGAGGGGTAATGCTGGAAGAAAATGTCGTTCGGGCGACGGGTAAGCCATTCACACCTGCGAGGGTTGAGGAGATCGTGGAGCGCATCAGATCGGCAGGGAGGATACCGGTGAGGAGGGACACTTACTACAACGTTCTGGAGCGCTACTGATCTCTTCTGCCGGTGACGGCTCTTTCTATCCACTCCGATATCGCCAAGGAGTGCTTGGACATCCAGGCTCCCGCTATGGACGTTATGATGACCATCGTGGTGATTGCGGACACTATCCCCTCGTCACCGAAAGCAAACGCCAGAAACACCGAGAATTCCCCCCTCGCTATGGTGTCGATTCCTATTTCTATTCCGGACCTCCAGGACCCGAACACCCTGATTCCGGTCAGAATTCCAGAGGTCACCTTCCCCACGACTGCCAGGAAAGCGAGAATGACTCCGAGAAGGAGCGAGTCTCCTCTGATCTCTGCGGTTATGCCAAAGAAGAAAAAGAACAGTATCCGAAACACGTCCTTGAACGGCAGAATTATCTCCTCGACCCTCCTTATTCCGGAGAGCATCATTCCGAACATGAGGGCCGCGTAGGCTGCGGGAATGTGGAAGAACTCCTCGAACGCAATTCCGAGCATGGCAATGGAGAATGCGAGGAGGGCGGGTACCTCATCATCCCTGCTGAAGACTCCGCTTGCCAGTTTTGGCATGTAATTTGAGAGAAGGTAGGTTGCGGCCGTGAACGCCCCGAGCTTTACGGCGAACGCAAGCAGCGTTGACGTGTCGAGGCTGTTGAGAATTATGAGCACGGCTATAACTATGTCCTCGAAGACCATTATCCAAACGACGGTCTCGGCCTCCCTCATTATCAGCTTCCTGTTTTCTATGAGTGACTGGATCACTATGGCCGAGCTGGAGATGTATAGCGCGGACGCGAGTAGAAAGGACTGCTGAAACGAAAATCCCGCGAGCATGGCGAATGTGAATGTGAGCGAGAAGTTCACGACGAAGTCGTAGGTGCCAGCGGAGATTATCGTTTTCCTCTTCTCCGATATCTCCTTCGGGTTTATGTGGAGGCCAATGTAAAACAGCAGGAATATCACACCGATCTCGGCGATGCTCCTCGAGACCTCGTCGCCCCTGATTACGCCCATGCCGGAGCTGCCGAGCAGAATTCCGCCGAGTATGTAGGCTGGTATTGCCGGAAAAGAGATCTTCTTAGCTGTTAAAGCGAGAAGAGAGCAGATTACTCCTGCCAGGACGAGATCCATGCTAAATCCCCAGAATTTCTTCCTCGAACCTCTTTATCTGGTCCTTATCTCCTATGACGACTATCATATCCCCCTCCTCGAATATGAAGTGTGGTGGTGGGCTGAGAATGGTGTTCCCCTTTCTCGAGACCGCGACTATGTTTACGCCGGTTCTCTTCCTTATTGCCAGCTCCTCGATAGTTTTCCCGGCAAGGTTCTTTCCCACGGTGTACGTGTGCATCGCAACTGTGAGGTCAGGAATGCCCATGAAGTCCACCTCTATGCTCTCCTTTTCCTTCTCCACGGGGGCACCTGAGAGTATGGTGGCAAGCCTCTTCGCCTCCGTGTCAGTCAACTCCACGGAACACGGCTTCTCGCACGTTTTTTCCTGAATGTAAAGCTGAACCCTTCGGTTGAGTAAGAATATGACCGCGATTCTATCTCCATCGGCAGTTTCGAGCTCGTACTTCGTGCCCACACCCTCCATGCCGACGAATCTGACCATAATCCTCTTCTGTGCAATTCAGTAAAAAGCCTTTCCATAAGGAAACCTTATATTTGCCGCTGAACAAAAGGGGCTCGATGGAGATTGAGGGGTTGATTCTTGACATAGACGGTGTTATATCGCGGGGGAGAAAGCCCATTGAGAGGGCCGTGGAGGGGTACAGGATCCTAAGGGATGCGGGCATCAGGGTAGTCTTCGTCTCCAACAACTCCACGAGGAGCAGGAAGATAATGTTCGAGAGGTTCGCGAGCTTCGGTATAGATGCAGAGGAAGAGGACCTGATAATAGCCACGCACGCCACCGCAGTCTACATAGCGAGGGAGTACGGGAGGTCAAGGATATACACCACGGGCGAGCCCGGACTGCAGGAGGAGCTTGTGGGTGCGGGTCACGAGCTGGTGGATTACAGGGATGCGGAGTTTCTGGTGGTCGGGTCCAACAGGGGCATAAACTTCGAGATATTCACGAAAGCTCTGAGACTTGCGCTCGACGAGAGCATAAGGTACGTTGCTGTCAATCCCGATAAGGTCTTTCCTGCTGAAGATGGCCCCATACCGGGAACAGGGCTCATAATCGGTGCCCTCTACTGGATGACCGGCAGGATGCCTGACGCAACTGTCGGAAAGCCGTCCAGGATAATCATGGAGCAGGCCATCGAGAGGCTGGGAGTGGACAGGAGGAAAGTTGCGATAGTTGGCGATCAGGTTGACGTGGATGTGCTGGCGGGGAAGAATGCAGGGATAAAGACGATTCTCGTTCTGTCGGGAGTAACTGACGAGTCGAATTACAGGAAAAAGGTTGAGGAAGCAGGCGTGGAGCCAGACTACGTTTTCTCAGACCTATACGAGGTGGCTCAGAGGCTCACGTCCTCGAAGTAATCCTTTTCATAGCTCTCTATCTCTCCCATGTCGGAGAGCTCTGCAAGCTCCGGGTCTATCGGTATCTCTGCCAGGACCTTCAGCCCGTACCTGTCGGCCAGCTTCTTTGCCTTCTCACGCCCGAAGATGTACGACACCTCTCCGCAGTGGGGGCAGCGGAAGTAACTCATGTTCTCAACGATTCCCGTGACGTCCGTGTTCATCATCTTGGCCATGTTCAATGCCTTCTCCACGATAACTGCGGTAAGCTCCGTTGGTGAGGCCACCATCACAACCCCGTCGAGCTTCACGGTCTGCATGAGTGTCAGGGGCGCGTCCCCCGTCCCTGGAGGAAGGTCAAACAGCAGGTAATCGAGCTCACCCCAGTCCGTCTTTCCGAGCAGGTCCTTCATCACACCCGTAATCATCGGCCCCCTCCATATCACAGGTGTGGACGAGTCGGGGAGCAGGAACTGTATCGAGAGGACCTTTATTCCGTACTTCCTGGTTACGGGAGGCTCAATTCCCTTATCCGTGAAGCCAACGTTTGCAGAGTCGAGCCCAAACAGCTTGGGTATGCTCGGACCGAGAAAGTCCGTGTCGAGGATTGCCACGCTCTTTCCCTTCCTTGCGAGGTGGATCGCGAGAAGCGCCGTAACTGTGGACTTTCCAACTCCACCCTTCCCACTCATAACTGCGATCTTCTTCCTGACCTGACTCAGTCTCTCAACAATTTCCTGATCGCTGACGGTCTGGTGCATAAGAACAGCTCTGTGTTTTGAATAAATATTCCTTACGCGGTCATGTGGTGGCTGGCATTATTCACAAAAAACAGCTTTCAGATCGCGTGCCAGTCCATGCTGTGCATCTCTATCTCTCTCTTCTTTCTTTCCATGAATCTCTGAACTGTTGAATGCTGTGCACCGTCTATGAGCATCATTATGGCCTCTCTCGCGGCTGATACGTTCTCCACGTTTCCTATTATCGAGACAAACTTGTCGTAAACTGAAACGTGAACATTCAGAGTCTCCTCTATTTGCTTCCTCATCTTCCCTTCCTTGCCGATAATCCTGCCCTTAATCCTCTCCATTGCCTTGGGCGACACGTACTGGCTCAGGTCTATGCTCTCGAGAATCGTGAAGTCATCGTCGAGAACTCTCATCGCGACATCCGGGTTGAATCCCCTCGCGATGGCGTTCACGACATCCCTTGCCTTGAGGAACCCGACGGCGTCATCACCCCTTGTAATGGAAACGACGCCATTTTTGCTGTCAATCCTTATTCTGCAACCCGTCCTCTCCTCAATTTTTTTCCTGACCTCTCCTTCCTTTCCTATAAGAACTCCGACCCTGTCCGGGGGAATTCTGATTTCCACGGTTTCCACATCAACCACCCCTTATTTCGTGGAGCACGTCCTCCACCCTCTCCCTAACGCCGAACTTCGAGAAGAACCTGAGAATGTTTTTCACGTCTCTTTCCAGATATTCTGGGGCCATTGGATGGTCTGTCAGTACGGACTGCCCCATGTCGATGAAGAATGGCTCGTCGCCCCTTAGCACTATGTTGTACTCGCTGAGGTCGGCGTGAACGAGCTCCGCTTTTCGATACAGCCGGACGAGGTTCTCCTTGGTTTTCATGTAAAGCTCCTCGACGTCAGCGACATCGGGCAGCTCTCTCTTCAGCTCGAACAGAGTTGGGTACGGTTTTTCGTCCTCTCCGAGGAACTCCATCAGGAGCACATTTTTCAGGTAGTCGTACGGTTCGGGGACATTGACTCCTGCTGAGTGTGCCCTTTCGAGGTTTCTGAACTCCTTCTCCACCCAGATGAAAATCAGCTCCTTCCTCGATATTCGCCTCATGTCGAACCTCTTGTCTCCGAAGAGGTACTCGTCCATCTTGAAGAACTCCGTGGTCTCTGTCCGGTATATCTTCACTGCAAGGGGTCTGTCCTCTCCGTTCACCTTCCCATCCGCATAAAACACGTTCGCCTCCTTCCCCGTGCTCACAACTCCTCCGAGAGCCTGAATGTACCCCTTGGCCGAGAGCTTGTACAGAACTTTCAGCGTCCTTTCGTCAAATACCTCCGCGTATATCTTCCTGGACTCACTGTCCTTTTCCTTTATTCTCAGCCTGTCCAGAAGGCGATCTATTCTCCCGATATCCCCCTTCATCTCAGAATTTCAGGTATCCTCTCGACTCAAGCCACTCGACCTGCGGGTTTGTGTACCTCCAGATCACGTCTGCTCTCTCGTCCTGGAACTGCCAGGGAACTATGATGACAACGTCACCCTCCCTTATCCAGATTTTTTTCCTCATCTTGCCCGGAATTCTCGCGAGCCTTTCCTTGCCGTCCTCACACCTCACCTTTATGTGGCCTGCGCCGAGCATTGACGTGACCACGGCAAACATCTCACCCTTTCTCCTGTCGGGCAGCCTGACCCTTACTACCTCCTCACCCTCACTCAAGTCACCACCCCATTTCTTTCAGCTTCTTTCTTGCATTATCGAGAAGGATGTTTAAATACCTTGCAGCGTTGAACTTCAGGTCGAGCGGGTGTATCTCTCCCTTGGCGTAGTCTCCTGCAAGCTCGTCGAAGCTCGAGTACTCCACGTCACCTCCGAACTTCTCGTCCCTCTCAATGACCACCCTGTCAAACCTCGGAAAGATGTGATATCTCATTATGTCCATCACCGGGTTGTTTTCCACCTGCTTCTCCGGACAGAAAGCTTTTTTGAGCTTTTTCTTCACGACGTTCTCGTCGTCCCTCACGGATATGTAATTGCCCTTTGAGGAGCTCATCTTCTCCCCGTCGAGACCGAGGAGAATGGGCGTGTGCATGCATACCGGGACGTCGTATCCGAGTTTTGGCAGGTTTTCGCGGGCCAGCATGTGGATTTTTCTCTGATCCATCCCGCCTACTGCCACGTTAACGCCGAGGTGAGCTATATCGAGCGCCTGCATCAGGGGATAGATCATCTGGGAAACCATGGGGTCCTCCCTCCTCCTGCTCACCTCATCCATGCTCCTCCTCGCCCTGTTCATTGTTGTAATCCTGGCCATCTTCAGAACATCCAGCACGTAATCTCTCTCAAGCTGGTACTCACTGCCGAGGACGAACTTTGCCCTGCTTTCGTCGAGCCCGAGGGCTATGAAGGCTGCTCTGTTGTACTCTGCCGTTTTCCTTATCTCTTCAAAGCTCCCCTTCTCATTCAGATAAGCGTGAACGTCGGCAAGAAGAACGACAACCTCGAAACCTATCTCCTGCAGGTCCATGAGCTTGTTGACCGTCATCATGTGGCCGAGGTGGATCTCGCCGCTCGGTTCGTAGCCGACGTATGCCCTAAGCTTTTCCCCGCTCTCGAGCAGGGCCCTGAGTTCTTCGATGGTCACGACTTCCTCGACGTTTCTCGTCGCGCGCGTTAGCCTCTCCTCAATGTCCATGGAGGATTGTGGGTGGAGCTATTTTTAAGATTAATGCAAAAAGTTTGGAGTTACTTGTCCTCCACGCCCCTCTCGGTGACTCTGAAAATTGCCTCGCTTTCCGGAAGGTGCGGGGAGTCTATCAGCCTCGCAACTCTCAGCTCGCCCTTGCTCTTCCTGAGGTACACTCTGAAGGTTGCGGTATGGGCGACGATGTGCCCTCCGACGGGCTTTGTCGGGTCTCCGAAGAACTGATCCGGCTTTGCCATGACCTGGTTGGTGACAACAATCGCGGCGTTGAACACCTCTCCAAACCTGAGTAGGTCGTGGAGGTGCTTGTTCAGCTTCTGCTGCCTGTCCGCGAGCGTACCCCTGCCGACGTACTCTGCCCTGAAGTGCGCCGTCAGAGAGTCTACAACGAGCAGCCTCACATTTATTCCATCCTTTTTCAGCTTGTTCGCGAGCTCCTTTGCGTTGTCAACGAGAAGCATCTGGTGGTTTGAGTTGTATGCCTGAGCGACGTAAATGTTCTTCAGAACCTTATCGGGGTCGAGTCCCTTGGCCTCGGCCATCTGTATTATTCTTTCTGGCCTGAACGTCCCTTCGGTGTCTATAACTATCACCGCACCCTCAAGCCCTCCCTTGTCTTTTGGCAGCTGGACGTTGACGGCGAGCTGGTGACATATCTGGGTTTTACCGCTTCCGAACTCACCAAAAAGCTCGGTTATCGCCTGGGTTTCGACTCCCCCTCCGAGGAGGTCGTCGAGGGCTTTGCTGCCCGTGGTTATCTTCCCTATCTTCTTCCGCCTCTCGTAAACGACATCTCCAGTCTCGAACCCGCCAACGTTGGCGAGCTTTCTCGCCGCGTCGATTATCTTGAATGCTGTCGACTCTCCTATCTCAGCGACGCTGCTCAGCTCCTGCGGAGAAGCAACGGCTATAGCTTCTATGCTGTAATATCCTGCGGCTCTGAGCTTCTCCGCGGTTGCAGGGCCAACATGGGGCAGGTCTTCAATGTCGAGCACCCTCTCCTGGACCTCGCCTGCCTGCTCCACCTTGGCGTCACTGACATCCTCCTTTTTCTCTTCCCTCTTCTTTGCCATTGGTGATAGCATGGGATGCACACTTTAATATGTTTTGCCTGCCACAAATGTAAGGAGAAAATTCTGTGTGTAAACTCAGTCTATCAGCTCGCTGAGGTCAATCATGTGAGTCTCCTTAACAACATTCAGAACGAGCATCGTGTACGTTTTCTCAACGAATTCCAGTTTACCTATGTTTTTGACGAACTCGTTGAGGCTGTCTCTGTCTCTGAACTTGGAAACAGCTATGACGTCGAACTCACCTGTTACATCGTACACGGCAGTCACGTTCGGCATCTGGGCGAGGAGCCTCTCAACCTCAACTACCTTTCCACCCTTGGCGGTAATTCCTATCACTGCTATCAGGTCGTATCCGAGTTTGGAGTAGTTTATGACCGGGATGAATCTCTCAATCACGCCAAGCTTCTTCAGCTTGTTTATTCTGTTGTATATCGTCGCTTCAGTTACTCCCAGCTTCTCCGCAATCTCCCTGAGGCTTTTTCTCGCGTCTTCCTGCAGTTCTGAAAGAATTTTTAGATCCATCTTGTCGATCTTTTCCATTGCTTAAAATAAAACGGAGTTATTTAAAAAATTTTTCAAATGCTGCAAAAACGAGTACCGATGCCGCGAGTCCCGGAACCACCGGGTATATCCAGTAAACCCTGTAAAAGAGCAGGTACCATCCCACTGAAACTGAAAGGGCGGCGATCATTGAAGCGAGCACGCTCTTCCCTGATGGGTTCCCGTAAAGTACTGCTATGAGCGGCACCAAGAATACGGACGTTATCACAGAAAAGCTCACACCGACTATCGCCACTATCACGTCAGGCGGACTGGCGGCGACTGCGAGCGGTACGGCTGCGAAGAGCACCACGAGCACCCTTGTGAGAGCTACGCTGTCGGAACGCACCACATCTCTCGCGAATGAAGTGGCCATCATGTGCAGGAGGGAGTTTATCGTGGACATCGCAGCGGCGATTATCGCGGTGAGCAGGAGCGCGTTGATTCCCTCCGGGAGCACCCTCATCGCTATGAACGGTACCACCAGGTCAACGTCCTTCAGGTACTTGACGGGATCGTCGTACTTGGGAATTATCAGCCATCCGAATGGACCGATGCTGAACACGCAGATCGCGAATATTCCTATTATCAGCGGCGTGAGCAGCATGCCTCTCCTTATGACTTCCCTGTCGCGCGCGGCGACGAACCTCACTATCAGCTGCGGAGATGAGAGCTGGGCTATGCTTATCGCAAATGTCAGGCTCAGAATGAACGGGAGAACGAGGCCAGCCTTCATCACTGGCGGCGGACCGAGCTTCCCAACTTCGAACAGCATCTCTCCACTCCCTGCGAATATCTTTGTGTTTGCGAGCTGTTCTAAAGCCTGAAATCCTCCGAGGAAGTATATGAGTGAGGCGAACAGGAGTATTCCCCCGAAGAATGTCAGCATTCCCTGTATGAGGTCCGTGTACACCACCGCCCTGAATCCACCTATGGACGTGTACACCATCACGATTGCCGCTGTGATCAGCAGTCCCTCCCTGTAAGACATTCCCATCATCACCTGCAGTAGGTTTCCCGCACCCTTGTAGATGGAGACCATGTAGAACGCGAAGAAGAAGATTATGACCGCGGAAGCCAATACCTGAACGCTCCTGCCGAACCTCGCTCCAAAAATCTCCGGGATTGTCAGAGCACCGGTTCTGTCTGCCAGCTCCTTTAGCCTCGGTGCGATCAGCACCCATGCAAGTATGGCGAATAGCACGTGGAAGAATGTGAGAAGTGCTGACCACTGGAATCCTGCAAGAAAACCGAACCCACCACCACCGAGAAATGCCGAGGTGCTGAAGTAGGTCGCGAAGAAAGAAAAGCTGACGAGCGTGGCACTCAGCTTTTTCCCTGCGAGGTAGTAGTCCAGCAACCCCTTTGACCTTCTGTACTCCGCGATCCCTATCAGCAGCATCAGGATTATGTATGTTGCGAATACTGCCTGGATGATCATATCTCTACCTTCCTGTATGCTATAATCACTCCCGCGACCATCATGACGACGCTCATAACGTACAGAGCCGCTATAACACCCACACAAATCACCTCACGCTCTGAAAAGGCGTCTCGCCTTTCCCTCAAATCTCTCGATCTCTCCCGGTTTGGCAGCCCTTATCTTCGGATGTATCCCGACGAACTCCGCGAGGTCTTTGGAAATGTTCCTGACGAGTTTCTCGTCGCCCTCGTAAACTATCTCCATCGACCCGTTGGAAAGCACGATCTTGTAGTGTCTCACGCCGTACTCTGCGAGTATGCTCTCAACGTCGGACGGGTAGAACTTCGCTCCCTTGTAGATTATCATGTCGTCCGTCCTTCCGCGAATCCTTCTGATGGTGACGTGCTCTATTCCACACTCGCACTTTTCCCTGCTCTCAATTCTGCTTATCTCTCCGCTTCTGTATCTTACGAGAGGCATCCCCTCCCTGTTGAGTGCGGTGTAAACCACCTCCCCTTCCTCCCCGTCCTCAAGTACCTCACCCGTCTCGGGATCTATTATCTCCACGATGTAGTTGTCCTCCCACATGTGCAGACCGTTCCTCTCGGGGCACTCAAATCCGACAGTTCCCACACCACCCATCTCAGTCAGTCCGGGGATGTCGTATGCCCTCGCGGAGAATATCCTCTCTACCTGCTTTCTCATCTCCTCGCTCCACGGCTCGGCTCCGAGGATCAGCTTCTCGACACTGAGCTCACTCACGTCCACCCCCATCTCCTCGGCAACTTCCGCTATTCTTATTGGGTAGCTCGCAGTTCCTGCAAGAACCGTGGTTCCGAAGTCTCTCATGAATCTGACCTGATTTCTGGTGTTTCCTGGACCTATGGGGATTACGAAGGCGTTTATCGCGTCAGCGGCAAAGTGAAATCCGAACCCACCGTTCCATAAGCCGAACGCAGGAGTAATCTGAATAACGTCTCTCTCCGTAATCCCAGCGAGGTAAAACGCTCTGAGCATCATTTCCTTCCACTGTTCCACGTCGTGTCTCGTGTACGGGACTATCACCGGCTGACCCGTGGTTCCCCCGGACATCTGTATTCTTACGATCCTGTCTTTTGGCACGCACACGGCTTTCAGGGGGTAACTCTCTCTCAGCTCCTGCTTGGTGGTTAGCGGAAGTCTGGAAACGTCTTCAGCGCTCTTTATGCTATCCACATCCACCCCTGCATCTCTGAACTTCCTTCTGTACAGTGGAGAGTTCTCGTAAACGTACCTGACTATCCTCCTGAACCTCCTGTTCCTGATTTCCTCGATTTCACGCCTGCTCCGGTATATGTCCTTTTTTGCATCGCTGTAAACATCGTTCATCAAAAAAGAGAGAGCACATTGAGTATATAAATCTTCCCATTTTCAGGGATTATGCCTGTTATGTGGGATTAAAGACCCCTGAGGTGTTCAGGCCTAAGAACTTCGGGGTGCTCCATGGCGTAGTCTATCAGGCTCAGCACCTCTTCTCTGTCATCTGGCAGATTCGCCTTTATGGGCAGGTAGTTCGACGCGTGATTGGCCCTGAAGACGGTTCTGTAGTTCAGATCCTCTATAACCCACCTCAGCTCCCTCAGAATCTCAAGCTGGTTGAGTTGTCTGAACTCACTCTTCTTCACCCTGATGTAGAGGGGCGTGTTTTCCACAACCATCAGGGTTAGAAACGCGGTGTACTGCGGCTGCATCTCGTTTAGCACTCTGGCCGTGTTTTTTGCGTGATCAAAGCTCTTCTCCCTCCCACCGAGTCCTGTTATTGCAGTGATGCTCAGAGTCATTCCTGCGTTTATTGCCTTTCTCCCCGCGGCTATCATCTCCCTGCTGTTTACACCCTTCCTGACTTCCCTCAGTATGCTGTCGTCGCCGCTCTCCACGCCCAAGTAAATGAGTGTCAGCCCCTCTTCCCTGATCCACCTGAGCTCGTCGGTGCTCTTTTCCAGCAGGTCCATCGGCGTTGCGTAGGCTGAAACCCTCTCGAGTGACGGAAAGAGCTTTTTCGCGTACCTGAGAATCTCTATCAGGTCCTCGGTTCTCATGCACAGGGCGTTGCCGTCAGCGAGGAATATTCTCCTAACGTCTCCGTAGTACCTCCTGAAGATCTCCATCTCTCTTTTGATTTCGCTGACGGGCTTGACCCTGAATCTCTTCATCTTGTACATACCGCAGAACGTGCACCTGTTGTGAGAACAGCCTATGGTGGCCTGAATTATGAGGCTGTTCGCCTCGCTGGGTGGTCTGAAGAGGGGCATGTCGTAAAGCTCAAACATAAATGGTTTACTGGGGCGGAGAAATATCAACCTTTTGAGTACCCAACATCTCTCAGAAACCTCTCGAGATCCTCAGGCTTTTCGAAATACAGGGTTTTTCTGACTTTCCCATCGAGATCGACCGTGAGATTCTCGAAATCCGGTTGGTATGTTACTTCATCCTTTCTGATCTTCTTTCCACCGCAGTATATGTGCTGCACATCCGTGTAGCAGTACCTCGGCTTTCTAAGTATCAGGGCGGAAAAGAACGTTACAGTTACCAGTAACGCGAGGGACGGGACGTAGAACTCCGGACCGAATCCGTACTGGAGGAATCTGTAGGCTATGAGGGCGAGACTTACGGCGTACAGCACAGCTATGGTTCTCATATACCTCTTCTTGGCGACCGGATTTCTGTAAGGTCTGTACGCCCAGATCACGTCCCCTCCCTCCAGTCGGAAAGGTACTTCTTCTGCTTTTCCGTCAGTTCGTCGATCCTGACTCCGAGGCTCTCGAGCTTAAGTCTCGCGACGAGCCTGTCGAGTTCTTCGGGCATCCTGTACACTCTGTTTTCGAGCTTCTCAGCGTTACTGGCAATGTACTCGACTGCCAGAGCCTGGTTGGAGAAGCTCATGTCCATGACTTCTATTGGATGCCCGTCTCCTGCCACGAGATTGACGAGCCTTCCGTCGGCGAGCAGGTATACTTTCTTGTTGCCGAGGTCATACTCCTTCAGGTTCGGCCTTAACTCTCTGACGCTAACTGCCATGTCTTCAAGCTCACTCACGGCGATCTCGACGTTGAAGTGACCTGCGTTCGCCAGAATTGCACCGTCCTTCATCAGCGCGAAGTGTCCTCTTGTGATGACGTCCCGGTTTCCGGTGGCGGTGACAAATATGTCTCCAATTTTGCTCGCCTCATCCATGCTCATGACCTCGAACCCGTCCATTATCGCCTCGAGAGCCCTGATCTCATCCACCTCCGTCACTATTACCTTGGCACCGAGTCCCCTGGCCCTCATCGCAATTCCCCTTCCACACCATCCGTACCCTGCGACCACCACCCTTTTTCCGGCGATGAGCGTGTTGGTGGCTCGCAGTATTCCGTCCCACGTTGACTGTCCCGTTCCGTACCTGTTGTCGAACAGGTACTTGGTATATGCGTCATTAACAGCTATCACCGGGAACTTCAGCACGCCATCCCGTTCCATCGCTCTGAGCCTGTGCACTCCTGTCGTCGTCTCCTCGCAGGCGCCGAGAATTCTGTCGGCTATGACCTTTCTCTTCTCGTGGATCATGTATATGAGGTCGGCCCCGTCGTCAATGATTATGTCTGGTTCGAATTCCAGAACGGCGTTCAGGGCGTGGTAGTACTCCTCTCTGCTCATCCCCCTCTTCGCAAAACACCTTACGCCCTCCTCTCTCAGCGCCTCTGCCACATCATCCTGAGTCGTGAGTGGATTGCACCCCGTTATAGCGACCTCCGCCCCTCCCGCGATAAGGGTCTTCACGAGAACGGCCGTTTTTGCCTCGACGTGCAGGGCCATTCCTATCTTCAGGCCTTCGAGGGGCCTCTCGCTCTCGAACCTCTCTCTGATCCTGGAGAGGACCTTCATGTTCTTCTCGGCCCACGCTATCTTCCCCTTTCCGTGCATGCACTCACTTTTTCCGGATTTATTTAAAGACTTGTCCCCGGCGCGATTCATCGTTGAGATAACAGGAAAATTTTTTATCATCAGATTCATTTTGCAAGTTCATGAATGGTGAAATTCCTGTAAAGAGGGTGAGGAGGAGGGGAAAAATTCTGGCACTTGCGTTTATACTGGGGATTTTTGTGCTTTTGGTGATCTCTTCGTCGGTTGTAGTGGTTGATCAGACCGAGGTGGGGGTCGTAAAGGTCCTCGGAAAGGTCCAGGACGAACCATTGCAGCCGGGACTGCACTTCGTCACTCCCTTCATCACCGAGGTGGTCAGGATGCCGACCTACGAGAAAACGATGGAGATGGTGGGAGAAAGGCACATAAAGGCCCTGACATCAGAGGGTTTACCGGTTTACTTCGACATGGCAGTCCAGTACAAGATAGACCCGATGAAAGCACCGGAGGTGTACTCTACTCTCAAGAACTACGAGGTCTGGATGGAAAGCAGGATAAGAGCTCACGCGAGGGACATAGTTGCGCAGTACAAGGCTGAGGACCTGTACACTGAAAAAAGAGAGTTCATTCAAAGCGATTTTGAGAAGCGGCTTGACGAGGAATTCAGACCTTACGGCATCCTCATCACGGCTGTTTTGATCAGGAATATAGACCTGCCCGAAAGCGTTGAGAAGGCAATACAGGCGAAGATAGAGGCGAAACAGGAGGCGGAGAGGATGCAGTTCATAGTGCAGAAGGAGGAGCTCGAAGCCAAGAGGAAGGAAGTTGAGGCGCAGGGCATCGCGAGGGCTAACCAGATAATAGGAGAGTCCCTAAGAAACAACCCGGAGTACGTGCAGTGGTACTACCTGCAGGTTCTCGATGAGTTTGCGAAGTCCAGCAACAACGCAGTTATTGTTGTACCGGTACCTTCCGCATTCTACCCCGGTGTCGACAGAAATGCGAGTGCCAACGTACCGCTAATACTGCCCGCCCAAAAGTGATTTTTTATTTATCTTAAAAATAAAAAATTTAAAAGAAGATTACATGCTGAGAGCAAGCTTGATGTCCTCTGCTTTTACAGTCTTTCTGTTTGCGTGCTTTGCAATCTCAACCGCCTTCTTTGCAACCTGAAGTGCGTACTCCTCGAGAACCTCAGCCATTTTCTCGACTGCATCCTCACTTACTCTCTCAGCACCGGCCTTCCTTATCAATCTGTCAATTGGTGCAAGTGGCAACTCCGCCATTTTATCACCTCAATTCTTTTTTCACTGATTGGAGGTATATAAATTTTATTCTGTTGTGAATTCTTCTCAGCACGATGGTTGGGCCTTCCGGAATAACCTGGATATTTCTGTGCATGATATCATCATGGGATAAAATTAGCATGGCACACAGGATAAGGTGGTTGAAGTCACACCTCATGCGTCATATCTCGCGAAGCCTTTTTACTGATAAGTCATGCTGATGAGGTTTCACCCTATCGGCCCGGACAATATCCGTTTGGGGTGTGGAAAAACCAACATTCTCCAGAATACTCGAAAACGTTTTAACTTTTCCGGTTTCTCTAACGACATGGAGTGTCTCGAAGCGATTTTCACGAGAAGGTCTGTGAGAAAATTTCAGAAAAAAGATGTTGATGACGAGATCATAAGGAAGCTTATCGAAGCCGGAAACGCAGCACCATCCGCGGGCAATCTTCAGGCGAGGGACTTTATCGTTGTGAGGGACGAGGAGACAAAGCTGCGCCTCGCAGTCGCATCGCTCAGGCAGATGTTCATAGCCGAGGCTCCCGTTTTGATTGTAGTCGTCGCAAACTATCCCCGGAGCATGAAGGTTTACGGAGACCGGGGAAGAATATACGCTGAACAGGACGCTGCTGCTGCGGTTCAGAACATTCTGCTTGCTGCACACTGCATGGGTCTGGCATCTGTGTGGATTGGAGCCTACGACGACGAGCAGGTCTCCGAAATTCTCGGCATCCCGAGCTATGCAAGACCTGCAGCAATACTGCCAATAGGTTATCCTGCTGAAACGCCGAGAGCGAGGAGAAGGTTTGATATTGACGAGGTAACTCACTGGGAATCATGGTGATCGCACTCCTCACGGATTTCGGGGACTACTATCCCGGGATAATGAAGGGTGTGATGAGAAAGGTCAGCGACGCGGAGGTAGTTGACATAACCCACTCAGTTTCACCGCAGAACGTGATTGAGGGGGCTTTTCTGCTTTACAACGCTTACAGGTTCTTTCCGCATGGTACAGTTTTCGTTGCTGTTGTGGATCCGGGAGTTGGGGGTAACAGGAACGCACTGGCGGTGAGGACGAGAAACTACTGGTTCGTCTGCCCAGATAACGGAATCGCATACCCCTCTCTCGTCGAAGATTCCATTGTTGAGGTTTACAGAATCAGGGATGAGGTCAGCGAAATAACCGGTGAGCTGTCCTCCACATTCCACGGCCGGGACGTATTTGCCCCCGCGGGTGCCCTTCTGCATGAGGGGAAGCTCGAGGACAGGTACTTCGAGAGGTATGATGGCCCTCTGGTGAGTCTCGATCTGTTTGATGTGGATGTGGGAGAGGGAGTGCTGAACTTCAGAGTCGTTCACGTTGACAGGTTTGGCAATGTGGTTACCAACGTGCGCAGAGAAGTTGTGGAGAAGATCTCACCTGAGGCTTTCGTATTTGAAAACCTTGAAATCCCTCTGGTTGAAAAGTACGAGGACGTGAGTAGGGGAGAGCCACTTGCGATTATAGGAAGCTTTAACACACTCGAGCTCAGCATAAGGGAGGGCAGCTTTGCATCGAAACTCGGTGTGGGGTATGGTGAGATGTCCATGAGGTGGAAGTGATGAGCGAAAGATTCGGTGACAGGGCACTCGCGAAGCTTGTGGAGTCAATAAATCGTCACCTTCCCGAGAGGAGGGTTAGCCTGAAGGCGCTGCTCGAGATGGACAGC
>NZ_JBPLZQ010000004.1:0-4705 GCF_054018175.1 Geoglobus sp. | reverse complement strand
ACTGGCAAGAGAACCTACGCAGTCTACGAGGACGGTGAGATCAGTATTGTGGAGTTCTGACACAACTCCACTGGTTTTTAATCGCCGTTAAATGAGTTAGAGGTGTGGTGAGTATGGAGGAGGACATGCTGAGAGTTGTGAACCTCGGAGTGCGGGTTGCCGGCAAGAAGGTTCTGGAGAACATAAACCTGTACATCAAGAGAGGTGAGACGCTCGCACTGTTCGGCCCAAACGGCAGCGGAAAGAGCACGCTGATGAACACTCTCATCGGCAACCCGAACTATCAGGTTTACGACGGCAGGATAATCTTCAAGGGTGTCGACATAACCGACAGAGATGCCGACTTCAGGGCAAACCTCGGGATGGGCATAGCCTTTCAGACGCCTCCGGCAATAAGCGGGGTCAAGCTGATAGACGTGCTCAGGAAGATCGCTGAGAAGCGAGGCGTTCCTGAGGAGAGGATACACGAGTACGCGGAGTTCCTGAACATGACTGACTTCCTCGGGAGAGAAATAAACAGAGGCTTTTCGGGAGGAGAGGTAAAGAGGAGCGAACTCCTGCAGCTGCTCGTCATGAACCCGGACTTCGTCATGCTCGACGAGCCCGACAGCGGTGTGGACATCGAAAACGTGGCTCTGGTGGGGGAAGCGATAAGCAAACTTCTCGAGAGGGACAGGCCGAAAGGCGAGAGGGAAAAGTCTGGGATTATAATCACCCACACGGGCAACATCCTGGATTACGTGGACGCGGATTACGGCGTGATCCTATACAAGGGCAGGCTGGCGTGCATAGGCAACCCGTACGAGATTCTTGATGATGTTAGGAAATACGGTTATGAGGGGTGTGTTAAGAAATGCCTGAGAGAATTCCAGAATTTGAATCAGAGGAAGTGAGAAAGAGGCTCGAGAGCGTTGGCATCGAGCTGGACGAGAGCAGGAGGAGTGCAACATTCGTTCAGGTCGATCAGGACGCTGTAACTGCGGAGAGCTTCTACGAGGGCGTCGAGGTCATGAGCATAAAGCAGGCCCTCGAGAAGTACGACTGGCTCGAGGACTACTTCTGGAAGGCCGTGAGGAGGGAGCAGGACGACTACACAAGAGAGGCTGACTCCCCCGACGTGAACGGGTACTTCATCAGGGCCAAGAAGGGGGCCAAGGTTCAGTTCCCCGTTGAGGCGTGCCTCTACCTCAGAACCCGGGGACACAGGCAGAGGGTCCACAACATAATCATCGCCGAAGAAGGGAGCGAGCTCAACATAATTTCGGGCTGCACCTCCCATCCAGGCGTTGCGGATGGTATGCACATCGGCATCTCCGAGTTCTTCGTGAAGAAGGACGCGAAGCTGACCTTCACGATGATCCACAGCTGGGAGAGCGACATAGAGGTGAGGCCGAGGAGCGCGGCCATAGTGGAGGACAACGGCGTCTTCATAAGCAACTACGTCCTCATGAACCCCGTCAAGCTCGTGCAGATGTATCCCACTGCCCACCTAAACGGAAAGAACTCCCGAGCTGTTTTCAGCAGCATAATCGTAGGACTTGAGGGCAGCAACGTGGACGTTGGCAGCAGAGCAATACTCAACGGTGAGAACAGCAGCGCCGAGATTGTCTCGAGGACTATAAGCAGGGGTGGCAGAATAGTCGCAAGGGGACACCTCGTGGGCAACGCACCTGAAGTCAGGGGGCACTTGGAGTGCAGGGGGCTGATGCTCTCTGACAGCGGGAACATAGTGGCCGTTCCGGAGCTCGAGGCCAACTACCCCAATGTTGACCTGAGTCACGAGGCAGCAATCGGCAAGATCGCGGAGGAGGAAATATTCTATCTCATGGCGAGGGGCTTCTCGAGGGACGAGGCCACGGCGGCCATCATAAGGGGGTTCCTCGACCTCGAGATAAAAGGTATACCGGACGTTCTCAAGGCGGAGATAGATAAGGCTATAAGCTTAGTGGAAAAGGACTTGCTATGAGGAAGTGGCTTCCAGTTTTTTTCCTCCTGATTATCGCGATCTCGCTTTCAGGATGCACCCTCCTTGACGGAGACAGGGAGATAAAGCAGGCGTACGAGGAAGCCCTGAAGACCTTCAACGGGTTCAGGGGAACCGACTTTAACCCACCTCTTGAAGTGGTTGACACGAAGTGGGTCGTGGAAAAATGGGGGAGCTACCAGCCAAGGGAGGAGCTGTTCTACAAGGCCATGCTAATCCTTCCGGCAAACTACACGTTTGAGAAGGCGAAAGAGCACGACCTGGCGAGCTTCGTGGCATTCACGTGGGAGGGAAAAATATACGTGGTCAGGGACAACTTCGACGCGAAAACCTTCAGGAGAACCGTCTACCACGAGCTGGAGCACCTGTATCAGGAGAGGTTCAACATAACCTCCGATGGCACATTCGATGGGGAGAAGGCCAAGGCTTCCGCGATCGAGGGTGATGCGAAGCTCATCTCGAGGATAATCGCGGGCGAGGACTACGGGAAGGAAAGGCAGAGCGAGGTGAACGAGGACAACGCGTACCCCCTTCTGGGATACGCCCCGTACCTGTACGGCTACAACCTTGCCATAGAGGTTTACAACAGAACTGGTGACACCAAGGAAATGCTTGAAAACCCGCCGGAGAGCATGGAACAGGTCATGCACCCCGAGAAGTACTTCTCTCACGAGAGCTTTGAGCGGGTCAGCCTGAACACCTCAGGGGACGAGAACAGGCTCGGTGAGCTCTTCCTGTTCTTCTTCCTCGCGGCTCATGTCGATGATGTCATAGCGGGTGTTGCTGCCGAGGGGTGGAACGGTGACGCATACACCCTGAACGAGACGGGGTGGGTGTGGAAAATCGCCTTCGACAGCGAGAAGGACGCGAACGAGTTCGTGTATGCCTGCGTAAACATGCTCGAGAAGCTCGGCAGAAAAGAGGATGGTTACTACCTGATCGAGGAGAAGTACCTTCCGCAAAAAATAAAGGTTGTGAGAGACGGGAATACTGTGACGCTCGTTTCCCAATTTCTGGAGGTATGAGGATGTGGAGCATACTCAAGGCCTTGAGAGAGAACCCGGAGATTCTCATAGAGTCTCAGAGGAGGAGAGGAGAGGACGTTGAAGTGGTTTACAGAGCCATAGAGCTTGACAAGAGGTGGAGGGAGGAGCTCTTCAGGCTCAACCAGCTCAGGAGGGAGAGGAATCAGCTTTCGGAGATGGTGAAGAAGGCGAAGGGTGAGGAGAAGAGGAAGCTAATAGAGAAGGCGAGAAAAACGTCCGAGATGGTTAAGAGAGGGGAGGAGGAACTCAGAAAGCTCGAAGAGGAGCTGAACTCTGTTCTGCTTTCCATTCCCAACATAATTCACGAGAGCGTGCCTGTGGGTAAGGACGACAGCGAGAACGTTCCGGTTAAGTTCTGGGGAAAGGCGAGGGTTTACAAGGAGCACCTCGACTCATTTCTGGAGCAGAGTGAAGGAAAGGCTGAATACGAGGTCATTGACAGGCCAGCTATTGGCCACGCGGATGCCGTTGAGAGGTTCGGGTGGGCAGACATCGAGAGAGCTGCAAAGGTTGCCGGATCGAGGTTCTACTACCTGCTCGACGACTTAGTGTGGCTGGACTTCGCACTTGCCATGTATGCTCTCGACTTTTTGAAGAAGAAGGGCTTCACGATCCTCTCCCCACCATACATGATGAACTCTAAGGCGTATTCTGGAGTGACTGCCTTCAGCGACTTCGAGGAGGTCCTCTACAAGATAGAGGACGAGGACCTTTACCTGATCGCAACCTCCGAGCATCCGATAGCGGGAATGCATATGAACGAGACGTTTGGGGAGGATGAGCTTCCACTGCTGTATGCTGGCGTCTCTCCATGTTTCAGAAAGGAGGCAGGGGCTCATGGAAAGGACACCAAGGGGATCTTCAGGGTCCACCAGTTCAACAAGGTGGAGCAGTTCATCTACTGTCTGCCAGAGGAGAGCTGGGAGTGGCATGAGAGGCTCATAGCAAACGTGGAGGGGATATGGCAGGGCTTGGGAATTCCATACAGGATTGTGAACATCTGCACAGGCGATCTGGGGATTGTTGCAGCCAAGAAGTACGACCTTGAAGCATGGATGCCGGCTCAGGGAAAATACAGGGAGATGGTGTCATGCTCAAACTGCACAGACTGGCAGAGCTACAGATTGAACATAAGGTTCGCGGAGAAGAGGGGAATGCCGTCAAAGGGCTTCGTACACACCCTGAACTCGACGGCGATTGCAACGACGAGGGCCATAACCGCAATAATCGAGAACTTCCAGCTCGAGGATGGCAGGGTCGAGATACCGAAGGTGCTGAGGAGGTACCTGGAGCCCATAGAGAGCGCGCCAAAGGAGTACATAGAGCCGAGGAAGAGGTAGCGCTCGAGATGACGCCAGCCAGTTCTGAAGGATCAGACCTTCATGTTTTTCACAGGTCCCTTTTTGAGTAGGTGTGCACGGCGAACCGCTCGGGAAGCGTGCTTATGGCCACGTTAACGGCTTCAAGCAGCGTCTAACAGCCCTACATGCCCACAGCGACTTCTCCGAGGATGGGAAACATTATAATAGTGTGAATCACAGAAGACTGGTGTAATGTTTGCCGGAATAGACGTTGGAGGAACATTCACCGACATCGTCTCGTTCGACGGGCGGGAGTTCACCCACGTCCAGACCCTCAAAACCTCGGAGTTTCTGAAAAATCCCGGCATGGTTGA
>NZ_JBPLZQ010000003.1:0-13014 GCF_054018175.1 Geoglobus sp. | reverse complement strand
GGAAAAATGGATATACAGGGTAATAAAACTTTCACCTGTGAAACACCCCGCGTTGATACAGTTCAGGGGTAACGTAGAGGGAATAGACAGGATGATAGAGAAGCTCGACGAGGTAGAGGTTGTCAGAAATAAGTACGGAATTGATGTGTATTTCGAAGACGTCAACACCGCGAGAAGGTTTCTGTCCAAGGTTAAGAAGCTCAGACCTGCAATCGTCAAGTCCAGCACAAAGTACGCGGGACTGAGAAGGGGAAGGGTCAGGTGGTTTTTCACGTACTCCGTGAGGTTTACAGATGAAAAGTGACGAGTTCTTCAAAATCAGGAGAGATCTGAAGAGGTTCAGCGACTTCAGAAAGTACCCGTACCCGAGAGGGACCCTGTTCAGCATACTCCTCCAGAAGAGGATCGACAACGTGAAGAGAAGGTACCACATCTACACTGCAAAGCTCCCGGAGATCGCAACATACTGGGAGAAAAACAGGAAGATACCGGACTGGCTGAGACTGCCACCAGTAATGAGGCTGAAGCTCCTCATGAAGTCGCTCGGCATGACCAACAAGGAGATCTCGAGGTGCTTCTCCAGTCCAGACGACAGCGAGTTTTCGGAGATGGTGTGGTCGGCCATATACAAGGACTTCATATACTCCCCAATCGCGGTCAGGTACCAGTTCGCCAGGGGGAGGGTCGGAGAGGAGATAATACGGGAGTACTTGGAGTCGCTGAACGTGGAGTTCAAGGACGAGAACCAGCTGAGACCTGCAAAGAAGACGCCGGATTTCTACATCGAAGACGGAATAGAAGTGGAGGGAAGGAGAATCAGGTGGATAGAGAGCAAGGCTCTGTTCGGAGACATAAAACTTCACAGGTTCTACTCGAAAAAGCAGTACAACCAGTACCTGGAGATGTACGGTGACGGAATGGTGATATACTGGCTCGGGAAGATAGACGAGCTGCACTCACTCGCGATGCTGAAGGACCACGGCTTCATAGACAGCCCCTCGAAGAGATTTCTCGTTGAGATGAAGGTGTTCCTCGCCGATAAAAACCCGGAGGAGGTCGCCGAAAGACTCAACACCGAGGTGTTCGAGTGGAAAGCCGACGATATCCGATCAAAGGAGTTTCTCCGGGACGTCATGAAGCTTTTCGACTCGGTGAGAACGAACATCGTAGTTGCCGGATGGAACAGAGATCTGGTTACCGTGCTAAGGAATATGGGGCTCCTGACGGTGATTGTATAATCCGAAACAGAAAAGCTTATAAGATTCGCTCCATCATCATGAATCCGTATGGGTATAAGGGAGCTGATCGGCAACGTAAACGGTGGAGAAAACGTTCTGATTCTTTATCCCGACAATGACGTTTTTCTCTCGTTCTCAAAGCTTATTGCCGATCACTACAGTCGTGAAAACATAGGGTGGTTCGTCTTTAACGAGATCGCAAAAAAGAGGCTCGAGAAGTTTTTCAAGATATTCAGCAGAATAGCCCCGAAAGATGCCGGCAGGATTTTCATGAGCTACGACGACATCAACAGGAGCGTGATAATTGCCTACGGGTACCACTTCCAGATAATGACCGGGATCGGTGCGGACGACCCACTCATCCGGCTCGTGCTTGACGACAACCTGACGCTCTACAACTTCATATACCGGAACGCGATAGACGAGAAGAAGATGATCGCCCTTAAGGACCTTTTCGACTACGTCATAGAGGTGGAAGAGAAGGAGGCTCCCCTCGGAAAGGAGTTCTTCTACAGCGTGAAGGCCTACGTTTACCCGCACACCGAGTTTTCAGGGGCCATAAAGATAGGTAAGGACTACACGCTCATCGAGTGACCGCAAAGAATTTATAATTATAGAACATGAAAAAACTCGATGAACCTGAGGAGCTTCATAAGCTCAAATACGACGGGAGAGAACGTCCTGATTGTCTACCCGAGAAACGAGGTGTTTTTCTCACTGTCAAAGCTCATTGCGGATGTGTGGGGCAGGGAATCCCTTCACTGGTACGTGTTCAACGAGGTGGCGAAGAGAAGGCTCGAGTCGAGCTTCAGGCTTTTCGAGGGGTTTGCCCCGAGCAATGTGGGAAAGATACTGGAGAGCTACGATGAGGTTGACTCGGGAGTTGTAATCGCCTACGGTTACCACTTCCACATCTTCGACGGCGGCTTTGACGAGAAGCTGATAAGGCTCGTGATGGGTGGGGGAGCAATCATATACTTCTTCCTGCTGAGAGGTTCGGTGGACGAGAGAAAGGAGAGAGCGCTCAGAGACCTATTTGATTCAGTGATAGAGATAGACGAGAAGGACATATCTCTCGAGAAAGCCTACCTCTACACGGTAACGGAGTACAGGTTTCCGTTCAGAGAGTTTTCCGGAGCGTTCAGCATAGACAGGGACTACTCCATATTCGAAGGTTAAAATCGCTCATTTTAAATAGTTTCAAAATAAATTCGGGCCATGAAACCTTCCGAGTTTGCAGAAGTTGTTGAGAGATACGTAAGGCCATCAACATTTCCGATAGGGTTCAAACTCGTCAAAAGCATGGATGAAGTCCCCGAAAAGGCCAGGAAGATAGAGGGAATAACGATCTGCCAGGCATACAACATGGCGAGGAGGTACAGGTGGACTGTGTACTTCGACGGTGAAACAACGTGCCCCCTTGGCCTGATAGCATACGGGTTCGCGGAGCCAGACGAGCTGTACAGGAGCGGCGAGCTTGCGTACGATGCCGGATATGCTGCAAGCAGGGAGGTCGGGGTGAGGTTCGAGGAGGCCGTTCCGAAGATGACGACCGGAGAGTACATCGGCGGATTCGTCTTTCCTCTCGAGAGGGACGAGGCAGTTCCAGACTTCGCGGTCGTTTACGGGAACGCAGCACAGATACTCAGGTTCATACACGCGGTGCTTCACGAGAGGGGAGGGGCGTTCGAGACCAAAATCCTCGGAAGGGCTGCGTGCAGCGAGTACCTTGAGTCATTCATGGAGAAGAAGGCAAGGTATGTCGTGCCCTGCTACGGAGACAGGCTTTTCGGCCTGACGCAGGACGACGAGGTGGCGTTCGCATTCCCATGGGAAATGGCCGAGGATCTGGCAAGAAACCTCGAGGCAACCCACAGGAGAGGGATAAGGTACCCCATCCCGTCCACGGCGCTCAGGCTCAGAATGATACTCCCGAAAAGCTACGAAGAGTCGGTAAAAAACATGAAGGGTTCAGAGTGATGTCAGGAAGAACTCGTGGATTCTCGTGTCGTCTGTCAGCTCAGGGTGGAATGCCAGGCCAATCACATTTTTTTGCCTGACCGCCACGATCCTTTCCTCAAACCTCGAAAGGACCTGCACGCCATCGCCGACCCACTCAACGGCCGGAGCCCTTATGAAGACTGCCCTCACGCTGCCAATTCCCTCGAACTCCAGATCCGCCTCGAAGCTATCCCTCTGCCTCCCGAACGCGTTTCTCTTCACTCTGACGTCCAGCAAACCGAGCAACTTAGTCCCCGTCCTCTCGACCTGCTCGTCCCCGTGTTTGGCAAGCACTATCAGTCCGGCGCACGTGCCCATGACCGGCTTCCCCTCTCTGGCAAGCCTGATTATCTCCTCTGCGATTCCATCCCTCCAGATGAGCTTGGATATCGTGGTGCTCTCCCCGCCGGGAAGTATGACCGCATCGCTCTCCCCCACAACATCCCGCTTCCTCGTGGCGACTACCTCCCCCTCGATCCCCAGCCGCTCCATTGCCTTCTCGGTTATCTCAACGTGCTCCTCCACGTCACCCTGCACGCCGACGACGGCTACCCTCATACTCCCCTTTCCTGCATCTGAATCTCAAGGTCCGAAACATCAAGTCCCTTCATCGGCTCACCCAGTCCCCTGCTGACCTCTGCTATGACCTCCGGTTCGTCAAAGTGCTCGACAGCCTGAACTATCGCCTTTGCGTATTCTTCTGGATTCGAAGACTTGAAGATGCCAGAACCGACAAAAACCCCATCTGCGCCGAGCTGCATCATGAACGCTGCATCTGCAGGAGTGGCAACACCACCGGCAGCGAAGTTGACGACGGGCAGCCTCCCCATCTTCCTGATGTCTTTCAGCACTTCAAACAACCCCTCAACAATCTCCCAGAGCGTGTACTCTTTGTAAATGACCTCGTCCTTTCTGAACTCTACCACGTGATCGAACTCGTTCTTTATCCTCTCCGGGAGCCTGAGGTACGCTCTGGCGTAATTTTCAGCCAGGTTGTAGATCGAGTAGTCGTCCATCTCCTCCACCCTGTCGATCGCGTAGTTCATCATCCTCATATGCCTCACAGCCTCGACGACGTTGCCCGTTCCTGCCTCACCCTTGGTCCTTATCATCGCCGCTCCTTCCCAGATTCTCCTCACAGCCTCTCCGAGACTCCTCGCCCCGCAGACGAAGGGAACCGTGAACTTCCTCTTGTCTATGTGGTAAAACGGGTCAGCTGGTGTGAGGACCTCACTCTCATCTATCATGTCCACGCCGAGGGACTCGAGTGCCCTCGCCTCGGCATAGTGGCCTATCCTCACCTTGGCCATGACAGGGATCGTGACGGCGTCCATAATCTCCTGAATTATCTTCGGATCTGCCATTCTCGCCACTCCTCCGCTCGCCCTGATGTCGGCAGGAACCTTGTGAAGCGCCATCACGGCCACGGCTCCAGCATCTTCTGCTATCGCTGCCTGCTCGGGAGTCGTGACGTCCATTATGACTCCACCCTTCTGCATCTTCGCAAAGCCCCTCTTGACGAGCTCAGTTCCGAACCTGAGATTTTCCAGTTCCATAAGCATCACCCTGATTCACACATCATAAATCAGAAGTGTTTTTTTACCTTACGCATACCAGCCTTGTGGGTGTTGAGTCCGCAAGAAGGAACCTGGACGAGAGGAGAAGAAAAATCGTGGACGGCAAGTTCCTGATGCTCGCAGAAGATGTCAGGAAGATCAAGGAAAGGTCCGTCGAAGAGCTCGACCACCTTATCGACAGGGCAATCACTTCCCTTGAGGCCGGTGGCTTCGAGGTTTTTGTTGCCGAAAACGCAGATGAGGCGAGAAAAATCGCCATTGACTTTTTCAGCGATTCGGGCACGGTTGTCAAGGCCAAGTCAACAGTAACGCACGAGCTCGGAATAAGAGAGGCGCTCGAAAGCGCTGGGGTTGAGGTCTGGGAAACCGACCTCGGAGAGCTGATCGTCCAGCTCGCAGGGGACAGGCCAAGGCACTTCACCCTGCCGGCAATACACCTTTCCGCCAGCGAGGCCTTCAAGCTCTTCGGAGTGGAGAGCATTGACGAGCTTAAGACCAAGGTCAGGGCCTTCGTTCGGAGCAAGATACTCTCCGCAGATGGCGGTATAACCGGTGCCAATGCGGTGTCTGCGGACGGAAGCGTTGTGATTATAGAAAACGAGGGAAACGTCAGACTCGTCAGCTCAATTCCTGAAAAGCACCTCATATTCGCAGGGGTGGAAAAGATAGTGGAGGACCTGGAATCGGCACTCAGGGTCTGCGAACTCACATGGAAGAGCGCGGGTTACAGGATGCCAACGTACCTCAACGTAATCTCGGGAAAGAGCAAGAGCGGCGACATCGAAAAGAAGGTCATAACCGGAATCCACGGGCCAGAGAGAGTTGGCATAGTTCTGGTCGACAACGGGAGGATGAGGGCGAGAAAGGGAGCGTTCAGAGATGCTCTTTATTGCCTCAAGTGCGGTGCGTGCCTCTTCTCCTGCCCGAGCTACACGGCACTCAACGCGGACTGGGGGAAAAGCTACAGCGGAGGAATAGGGACTGTGTGGGATTACATAACCGGGAAAGAGGTTAATCCGTTCTTCTGCCTTGGATGCGGCATCTGCAGAGAGATGTGTCCACTCAAAATAGATGTTCCGGGGATGCTGAGGGTTCTGAAGGGAGCAAATATAAGTAAAAATCAGTAAGGTTAAATAACGCTCATGTAAAGCTTTCCGAAGGTGAAGAACATGAAGCTCGGTTTTGTTGGAGCAGGCAGAGTTGGTGCCACTTCGGCATTCACGTGTCTCCTCAACATGGACGTGGACGAGATCGCCCTCGTGGACATTGCAGAAGATCTCGCAGCTGGAGAGGCTATGGACCTCACGCACGCCGCGGCAGGAGTCGACAGGTATCCGGAGATCGCCGGCGGTAGTGATTACTCCCTCCTCGAGGGCAGTGACGTGATAGTCGTCACTGCAGGGCTCGCGAGGAAGCCGGGAATGACGAGGCTCGATCTCGCAAACAAGAACGCGGGAATAATAAAGGACGTCGCCAAAAACATCATGAGGGTGAGTCCGGAGAGCAAGATAATCGTCGTGACGAACCCAATGGACGTCATGACGTACATCATGTGGAGGGAAACGGGAAAACCGAGGAACGAGGTTTTCGGGATGGGCAACATGCTGGACTCATCGAGGCTCAAGGCCACCCTCTTCGCCCAGGGCGCGAGGAACATAAGGAAGGCGTGGATCATAGGTGAGCACGGCGACAGCATGTTCATCATGTGGAGCCAGGCGGACTTCGACGGAGAGGTGGACAGGGACAAGACGCTCGAGCAGGTGAGGTTCGTTGCCGCGGAGGTGATAAAGAGAAAGGGTGCAACGATCTACGGACCTGCGGTGGCTGTCTACAGGATGGTGAACGCCGTCGTCAACGACACGAAGGAGGAAATCCCGACGAGCGTCATTCTGCAGGGAGAATACGGAATAAACGATGTTGCAGTAGGTGTTCCCGCCATTCTCGGATCTGACGGGGTAGAAAAGGTGGTGGAGTACCCCCTCCCTGAAGACGAGCTGAGCGCCCTGAGAAACTCGGCAGGCATACTGAAGGAAAGGTTGAAGGAGCTCGGTTACTGAACCCACATATTTTTGCCGGCCTCACCAAAAACATAATATTCACTCCGCACAGATGAGCAATCGGGCCGGGGTTGCAGAGAGGCACTGCGGTGGACTCGAGATCCACTGCCCGATGAGGGCACCTGGGTTCAAGTCCCAGCCCAGGCGTGTTCTCTCCACAACAATTCACTTCCCGCAGATCTGATATGCCGGGCAGCAGCCATTCCAGTTAGAGGTTGCTGTGCCGTTTTAATTGTCCGATAAACATTTTTTGAGTTTTATAATCCACATTTAACAATATTTATCATGGAAAACTATTTATAGGTTATCAATGTTAAGTATTATTGGTGATTAATCATGAGATTGTTCCTGACGCTGTGGGGGATAATGTTCGTGGCCTTCGCGGGGATAAACCTGGCCATTCTGTCATACGCCTACGGAGGCATTCCAGAGTTTGGAGCATACATGAAGGTTCTCGGGCTGACTGTCGTCGGGTCATTCGCCCTTGCCGGAATTATAGGAGCAATTGCTGGTATTTCCGGAACTATTGAAGCAATCGAGAGTCCCCGGACCAAAAAGAAGGAAGCGAGCTGAGATTTACGAAACTCTCCTACCTCTTTATTTTCCTGCAGGTTTTTCGCACTTCACACCACTTCGAGGTCGGTCTCGTTGCCTGCAGGGTCGTAAGCCTTCCAGCAGTTTTCGCAGTAAGGATAGTGCACGATCAGGTGAACTCTGCCGTAGGACGAGAACGTCGAAAGATCCTGGGGAGATGGTCTGGGATTAGATGACGGATGGCTGTGAACAGTCCCGTAAATTCTCATTCCGAGCGGGATGAGGGACGTGTTGAAGCTCGCGTAGTCCTCACCCTGCTGGAAGGGTATGTACACGAACTCCTCTATCACGCCTTTTTTCCCTGTTAACAGGGCGAAGAACTCGTGTGGATGGTTCTCCCTCGCGATTTCGATGAGTGCCCTGAGAAGTTCCCTCCTTATCTTCACACTATCTCCCCCACTGCCTCGAGGAACCTGTCGTTCTCATGCCTCCTGCCGACTGTCACCCTGAAGTGGGGACCGCTCAGCCCCTCGAGTCCGGTGACGTCTCTGACGAGAATGCCCCTTTCCATCAGTTTTTCCACGATGTCCGGAACGTCGTGCCTCACAAGCAGAAAGTTGGCCCGGCTCTCATAAACGTGGAACACCTTGGAAAGCTCTTTTCTGAGCCTTTCCCTCTCCGAAACTATCAGCTCGGCGACGCGCCTGTAGTACTCCACGCTTCTCAAAGCCTCAGCTGCAGCAATCTGCCCCAGCATCGAAACTGCGAACGGGCTTCTCACCTTCTCAATTGCCCTCACGACCTTCTCGTCCGCGATCGCGTAGCCTACCCTCATGCCCGCAAGCCCGAAGAACTTGGAGAAGCTCCTCAGAACTATCAGGTTGTCGTAGTGCTCCAGCAGGTGTGCACAGCTGTTTCCGGAAAACTCGAAGTAAGCTTCATCAACCACCACGTAATCGAAGTTCTGCAGGAACTCCTCGATCGCCCTAACCCTCACCTCATTTCCCGTGGGGTTGTTGGGACTGCAGAGAAAAGCAAGCTTTCCCCTGTCGTAGCACCCGTCTATGGCGTAGCCTTCGTAAATCCTGGTTTCTATTCCCGCGTCCCTCAGCATGGAGTACATCACGTACATCGTGTAAGAGGGCATGGGGATGAGTACCCTGTCAAAAGGCTCTATGATGATGTCAGTAACAAGCCTGATGAGGTCTGACGCCCCCGAGGAGATAGCGATGTTTTCTGGTGCGAAACCTGTGTATTCAGAAAGCATTTCTCTCAGCACCCTGTAGTATGGGGAGGGATACCTGTTTATCCTGAAAACGTTCTCATTTATCGCTCTGACGACGTTCTCAGCTGGCGGATAAGGGTTTTCGTTGGACGCGAGCTGTATCACGTGACCCTCAAAATCCTCGGGAAACGGACCGGGGTCGTATTCATTTATGAGACTGACCACCATTCGCATGAGGCTGAGTTGTCGCGGAAGGTTTTAAGGGTTGCCATACAAAGATGCTCGTGGATTTCTGTATGCGTATAATTCACAATATTTAAATAACCTTCCCGAGTGTTTTAGCCGATTGTTATGTGCGGGATAGTTGGCATACTCTCAAAGAGGAAAAGAGATGACCTCGGAGCGACGATCATCGAGATGATGAACAGACTCCAGCACAGGGGGAGGGACGGAGCTGGTGTTGCACTTTACGGTGGATTGAGCCTGAAGGATAACGAGTTCCTCATGAGGGTCGAAATTCAGGGTGAAGAGGAGGAAAGAAAGGACCTCATCGACTCCGTCGCAGAGCTCGCAAACCACTACGGCACCATAAAGTCCATCCAGAATCTTGTTGAGGCTGAGGATTACTACATAACAGACTTCCTTGTCGAAAAAATAGAGTTCAGGAGGCTTAAGAGGCTCGCCCTCGAGGTACAGGGACTTGAGAATGTGGCGGTTCTGTCTGCGGGAAAGTTCGAGATGTTCAAGGATGTGGGCACGATAAATCAGGTGGACTCGATCTACAGGGTCTCGGAGAAGGGCGGGACGCATGCAATCGGCCACATAAGGTTCTCCACCGAAAGTGGCGTTGACAGGTATCACGCTCACCCATTTCAGAGCTTTCTGTACCCTGACATAACCGTGGTTCACAATGGCCAGATAACCAACTACTGGAACACCAGAAAGAGGCTGGAGGCCAAGGGCCATTACTTCACAACCGATAACGACACGGAGTGCATAGTGCACTACATAGCAGACAAGCTCCTCGAGGGGTATAAGTTGGAAGAGGCTCTCGAGTGTGCCGTCAGAGACCTCGACGGGCCGTTCGCATTCATAATCGCCACTCCCAACGAGATAGGAGTAGCAAAGGATAAACTCGGCCTGAGGCCTGCGATGGTCGCCGAGGGGGACGGGCTTTTCGCAATTTCGAGTGAGGAAGTTGCTCTCGAGCCCCTCAATCTCGATACCGAGTATCTCGCCCCCGGTGATTTTAGAGTGTACAGGAAGTGATGGAAATGGAGATCGATTGCAGAGATTTGAGCGTTAGGGAGATCAACAGGACGATAAAAGAGGCAGTGAAGAGTGGAGAGGATAAAATCGTGCTGCTAAATCCCGGTGCAAAGCACTACCTCGCAGCCGGAGTCGTTGGCGATGTGGAGATTATCGTGAAGGGAAGCGCAGGATACTTCGCAGGGACGATGATCCACGGCGTGAGGATGGTCATAGAAAAGAACGCTGGCTGGTTTGCCGGAGATAACATGACCGACGGATACATCGAGATAATGGGTGCGGCCGGAGACGGCGTGGGCCAGGGCATCTACGGCGGAACGATAGTTGTGAGAGGCAACGCCGGGGCAAGGACGGGAGAGATCATGAAGAACGGGACCATAATCGTGGGGGGAAACAGCGACTTCATGACCGGGCTTTACATGATGGGAGGAAGAATGGTCGTGCTCGGAGACCTTAGAGGTATGGCTGGAGAGAGCATAGTCAGGGGAGCGATATACGTCAAGGGAGAAGTCGATAGCCTGGGCAAAAACGCAAAGATCGTTGAGATTGACGAGCAGGACGAGGAGTGGTTGAAGGAAACTCTCAAGGCTCACGATTTTCCTGCCTTCACCGAAAAGTTCAGAAAGATCGTTCCGATAAGGAAGAGGTTTGTTTATGGTAGCGCCCCATCGGAGGAGGGTTAGATGGTATTCGAAATAACCATAGACAGGGATAGGTGTATCAGGTGTCTCAGGTGCGTCAGGTACTGCCCCACGTCAGCACTCGTTGAAGAGGACAGGATGCCCGTTGTTGGGAAGCAGACCGCCTGCGTCGGGTGTGGAAACTGCGTTGACGTGTGTCCTGCAGGCGCGATTCAGGTTTTCGGAACGTCGGACCTCGAGGACAGGGGGCTGTGGAGCAGAGCGATGGTGCACGAGATCTGGAGGAAGGCTGAGAGCGGAGAGTACCTTGTGAGAGGTACAGGGGCGACGAGGCCCGTGCCCCACTTCGACGACCTCGTCATACTGCCGGCCCAGACGTCGAGGCCACCCATTGACAAGTACAGAGAGCCCTGCGACACGAGGGTTGTGCTTGGAGACAGGTTTGCCGAGCAGCCCCTCGTTCTCGAGACGCCGATAATGGTGGCGGCCATGAGCTATGGTGCGCTGAGCCTCGAGGCGAAGGTCGCGATCGCTAAGGGCACGGCTATGGCGGGAACGGCCACGAATACTGGAGAGGGTGGCATGCATCCGGAGGAGAGGAAGAACGCGAAGCTCCTTGTAGCCCAGTACGCAAGCGGGAGGTTTGGAGTCTCGTCGAAGTACCTCAACTCTGCAGATGCCATTGAGATCAAGATAGGCCAGGGCGCGAAGGCAGGAATGGGTGGGCACCTGCTCGGTGAGAAAGTAACGGAGGACATTGCCAGGATAAGGGGCATACCACCAGGAACAGACGCCCTATCGCCGGCAAGGCACATGGACATAATCGGCCCAGAGGACCTTGCGATGAAGATAGAGCAGCTCAGGGAGATAACCGACTGGAGGATCCCCATCGCCGTGAAGTACTCTGCGGGGAGAGTTGCAGACGACGTCAAGATTGCCGCTAAAGCGGGGGCTGACATAATAGTCGTGGACGGCATGCAGGGAGGAACGGGCGCAACTCCAGATGTGGTTGCCAACCACGCTGGAGTTCCGACCATAGTCGCGATCGTGCAGGCGGACGAGGCGCTCAGAGAGATCGGCATGAGAGACGAGGTAAGCCTTGTTGCTGCGGGAGGAATAAGGACCGGCGCGGATGTCGCAAAGGCTCTCGCGCTTGGAGCAGATGCCGTGCAGATAGGTACCGGAGCCCTGATCGCTCTGGGGTGCACGGTCTGCAGGCAGTGCCACATGGGCAAGTGCCCGAAGGGCATAGCAACGCAGGACCCGAAGCTCAGGAGGAGGCTCGACCCTGAGAAGGGTGCAGTGAGGATGTACAACTACATAAAGGCAATGACGGAGGAGCTCAAAATACTTACTCAGCAGGCGGGAAAGACGGACGTGAGGAACCTCGAAAAAGAGGACCTCAGGGCGATAGACATAAACACGTCCGCAATCACGGGAGTGAAGCTCGCCGGCTGGGACAGGCCGTTCAGGTTCTGAGCCCCAAAAACCATTTTTTCAAAATATTTTGCTCCACACGTTTGTTTTGCAAACTACCAGTTCTTCGCAACCCCATGTCACGGGAACTGGACAACATGTGCACCCCTTCCCCATCCCATTAAAAATCTTTAAACTTAATCCATTATCAGAAAATTTTATATAACCGCATACGGAGGAACGTTAAAAAATCTTCAGGTGGTGTGGATGGACGTTGAACAGGCCAAGAAGTTTCTGCAGGAGAATGGAATAAAGCAGGTTCTGTGTGCTTTTACGGATGTCAGGGGATACATGCAGACGTTCAGCATCCCCGCGAGAAAGTTCATAGAGGGTAGTGCCTTTGAGGGCATCGGATTCGACGGCTCCTCGATCAGGGGATTCAAGTCTATAAACGAGAGTGACATGGTCTGGATGCCGGACGTCTCGACCCTCAGAATCGTCCCCTGGGAGACCGATCCGGTTCAGAAAACCGCGATAATGTTCGGTGACGTTTACGAAGCCTGGGGAAGGGAGCAGAGCGATGTTGATCCAAGAGGTTACGTGGCAAAGAGGGTCGAGAAGAAGCTCGCAGATCAGGGGCTTTCCGCGATCTTCGGCCCCGAGATAGAGTTCTTCCTGTTCGAGAATGTCGATCCGACAAACCTCGTTTACGATCTCTGGGTCTCACCAAACGGTGGAGCTGGAGACAGCTGGGGGCCTCCGAGAGTGATGCCTGAAAGTCCGGAGATGACTCCGGGTGGGATGATCATAAGGCCAAAGGAGGGCTACTTCAGACCACCACCGGAAGACACAACCGTCGCTTACAGAAACGAGCTCGTCGAGATACTCGAGTCCTTCGGAGTTATGGTGGAGTACCACCACCACGAGGTTGCAACAGCAGGACAGGTTGAGCTTGACTTCGAGCCGAAAACACTCGTGGATGTTGGAGATGCGTTCTACTACTACAAGTTCGCCGCAAAGAACCTCGCGGCAATGTACGGAATGATCGCCACATTC
>NZ_JBPLZQ010000002.1:0-7303 GCF_054018175.1 Geoglobus sp. | reverse complement strand
CGGGCACCCCGAGAGTAAAGCACCAATACACAGAAGAGAGCCCCTCGCGCAGGTTGTTGGGGAAAACCACTTCACGCTCCTTGAAGTCAGCATAAAGAAAGGCAAGAACCCGCTGATAATGGAAAAGGTATACATAGGAAAAGGGGAGAGGGACGTCGTCAACAAAATCAAGAAAAGGCTCAGATATGACGAGCTCACTCCCACTGCGAAGTCGGAACTCCCCTACGTTCTCGAGCACATTGTCAAGGAGCAGGAGGAGAGATTTGTGGATTTCTTTAACAACGCCGGCCCAATAACGACAAGACTCCATCAGCTCGAACTCCTGCCGGGAATAGGGAAGAAGCTCATGTGGGCAATACTTGAGGAGAGGAAAAAGGGCCCATTCAAGAGCTTTCAGGACATATCCGAAAGAGTTAGGGGTCTTTCCCATCCTGAAAAGGCAATAGTCAGCAGAATAATCGAAGAACTCAAAGACCCGAGTGTGAAGTACAGACTCTTCACGGCATAATATTTTATGAAACTCTCCAGAAAAGAGGGTCAGCACATTTTGACGGACAGGAGAGTCCTGCAGAGAATCGTCAGCTACGCAGATGTTGGCAAAAGAGATGCAATTCTCGAGGTCGGCTGCGGTCCCGGAAACCTGACCGCTCAACTGCTCAAGAGGGCAGGAGTCGTCTACGGTATAGAAAAGGATAGAAGATTCACAGAAATTCTGAGAAAAAAATTTTCTCGAGAAATAGACGACGGAAGGTTCGTCCTCATCGAGGGCGATGCTCTGAAGGTCGAATGGCCCAAATTTGACAAGTTCGTTTCCAATATCCCGTACAAGATATCCTCAGAACTCACGTTCAGGCTGTTCAGACACGGATTCAGGCTTGCAGTCGTGATGTACCAGAAGGAATTCGCAGAGAGGCTTACTGCGAGGGAGGGGAGTAAGAGCTACGGCAGACTGAGTGTCATGTCAAGAGCGTACTGCAGAGCCGAAATACTCGAGGTGGTCAAACCCGCGGCATTCAGACCGATGCCTAAGGTGAGTTCCGCCATCGTGAGACTTGTTCCTGAACCAGAGATCCACGTCAGGGATAAGGAGAAGCTCGATGTTCTTCTGAGAGAAGCGTTCAGCAGCAGGAGGAAAAAATTTGGGAAGGTTCTCAGGAAGCTCAATATACCCTGTAATGCAGGTGAGTTCGAAGATGAAAGACCGGAAAACATTCCTCCAGAGGTTTTTGCGAGACTGTCGGAATGTATATGAGCCCGCTGAAGACTCCGAACTGCTGCTGGAGTCTGCCCTTAACGAGGTAAAAAAGGACGATCGTGTCCTGGAGATCGGGACTGGGAGCGGATTCGTTTCCTACTTTCTAAAGGACAGGTGCAGTTTCATTCTCGCCACGGACATAAACCCCCATGCGGTCGAGTGCGCCCGCAGATTCGGGATAGAGTGCGTTCTCACAGATCTCGCAAGAGGCGTTGTTGGAAAATTCGACCTCATACTGTTCAATCCTCCGTATCTCGAACTCGAGGACTGGGAAAAGAGGGGAGACTGGCTGGAGAAGGCGATAGACGGTGGCAGAAGTGGTGTCGAGATCTCGCTGAGGTTTCTCGATGAAATCAAGGAAAATTTATCCGAAAAAGGGAGGATAATTCTCATCGCGTCATCACTTACATTCCAGAGTCTAAGGGACTATCTCGAAAATTCAGAATACAGATGGGAGATCGTTGGAAAGAAAAAACTGTTTTTTGAGGAACTGATTGCTCTGAAAATATGGTTACAGCTGGGAGAGGACTGTATCCACTTTTGAGATTATCCTCTCGTTGGCCTCTTTCAACGCATCGATGGGATTTTTACCTGAAGTCCTTATCATGAACTCTGCCTCGTCCTTGAGCGGGTGGAGAACGTTGTACTTGGCAAGCAGGACGCTGTCGTCGTTAACAAGCTCATACTGAAGAAGGTTCAGGTACGTGTGATCCTCTCCTTTAATAAGAAGCCTCGCATACTCTTCCGTCAGCTCTATGACCTTGACCTCCATTTTCACCACTCCCCACTGCCGTAATACGTAGAAATTTTTCTCCTCTCAACATTCCCACACTCCGGGCATTTAAGCTTATCCTTGTCCCTCACAAGCTCCGTCCCGCAGACGCTGCATACCGCCCTGATGACTCCCATGTCCTCTTCCTTGATCGACAGCCTGAGGTTTCCGTCAATCACCCTCGCCCTTATTACGTCCCAGTACTTCACGCCGTTTTCGATGTTTTTCATGTATCCCTCGCTGATATTGGAAACGTGAAGAAGTGCCCTGTCGTAGTACCTCAGCGCCCTGTCGCTTCCCTTCTTTCTCGCAATCTCCACCATAGCGAAACTGTTTCTCGTGTCAACAACCCTCCCAACGACCACATCGTTTTTCTTGAGCTCAGGAATCTCCTTTACTGTCTTTACAGCTATGACCTTGTCGCTGACAACAACTTCTCCAGCTGTTGCTGCGTAAAGCTTACCGTCTTCCTCGTACACGCCCTCTCCGGGGATGTACTCCTCAGCATAACCCAGAAAATCTCCCGGAAACACAAACATTTTCACATCCTCTCCATTCTAAATACCTCTACGGGTATGTATTTATATTGTTTTTCGTGAAACCAGTAAGTCCTTCTCAGTGGAATGCTGTACCTCCATAGGTGGGTCACCCTGAACCCACTCTCCTTCGCCATTTTCTCGACGAAATTCAGTGATCCAGCCGAGTGAATTGAGTAGACCACGCTCCCGATTTCGAACGCCTTTTCAAGAAAAGGTCTGTCTGCATGCCTGTTTTTAACGCCGAATGGAGGGTTCATTACCACGCCAACCCTCTTCTTCAGGTTAAACCGCCTAACGTCCGCAAGAACGAAATCAACCTCCACTCCAGACTTTTTAGCATTCTTCACCGCTGTCACCAATGCCTCAGGATCGATGTCAACACCAAAGGTTCTGAATCCCACAAGCGCAAAAGCTATGGCGAGTATTCCAGTCCCACAACCCAGGTCGGCAAACACTTCAGTCCCACTGTCGAGAAGCGACGCAGTAACCGCGAGCTCACCGGCAAGACCTGAAGGGGTCGGATACTGCTCCAGGGATATCTTCGGATTGTGAAAAACCTCAAGCTTCTCCAGAATTATGGCGAGCTTTTTTTTCATAAAAATAAAAAAGGTTTAGCCAAAGAGGGCACCGAGTCCCTCGAGAGCTTCTTCTTCCTTCTGCTCTTCCTCTTCCTCCTTGGCCTCTTCTGCCTTCTCCTCTGCAGCTCCAGCCTCTGCAGGTGCGGCAGCTGCAGCAGGAGCTGCGACAGCTGGAGCGAAGGCTGCCTTGCTTATGGCCTCATCTATGTCGACACCCTCGAGTGCCGCGACAAGTGCCTTGACCCTTGCCTCATTTACCTCGATGCCAGCAGCCTCAAGCACGGCCTTAACGTTCTCCTCCGTTATCTCCTTCCCCGCTGAGTGCAACAACAACGCAGCATACACATACTCCATTTTCCATCACCCCGTTAATCTAACCAAACAGGGCCCCCAGTCCTTCGAGGGCCGACTCCTCCTTCTCTTCTTCCTCTTCCTCCTGCTTTTCCTCTTCTGCCTCTTCTTCCACCTTCTCCTCCGCAACCGTCTGCACTGCAGGCCTTGAGCTGAGAATCTCCCTCAGCTCGTCATCAAGCGCCTCGTCACCAAGCAGAGATGCAAGAGAGAGCATCTCCGAATGAGCCTTCCCAATTATGTCCTCTATGACCTCCGGCTCGTAGACGACAGCATTGATTGCAAGGTTCTTGGCATCCATGAACGCCTTCTGGAGCAGGATCTCTGCAGTCTCTTCCGTTACGTAAGCAGAGTTGACTGCAAGATTCAGCGCCTTCTTCGCAGCCTCAAGGAAGTCCTCGAAGACCTTTGCCTCATCTATCGCTAGGTCAGATGGTGTGAACACAATTCCGTTTTCAAACACTGCCTTGGTCTCGAGACCTATTTTTATGGGTTTTACCTCGAGCAGATTCAGCGCTCTCGCAACTTCAGGTCTGACCACTTCCCCGGCCTTCACAACTGTAACAGTATTCTTGACAACGATCTTGCCCCTCTCAATGGCTGCAGGAATTCCTCCAGCCTGAATCTCACCGAGTATTGGACCGGGTGGAAAGTTCGTCGGGCCTGCTTCCACAACAACATCAACCGGTGAAACCTGATTCGGTTTTAGGGGAGAGGGTATTTTCGTCTGCTCAAGTTTCTTGTACAGCTTGAACGGGTTTAGCTTTGTCGCAACAATTGCTACCTGGTCGTCGATGTAGTCCTCAAGCTTTTTGTACTCGCCGCCGAGAGACTCCAGCGCGAGCCTGAGAAGGGAGTTTTTGACAACTCTGATCAGGACCTCTCCTCTAAGATCTCTTCTGATCCCCTGAAACTGAGACGATGGGACTCCTCTGAATCCGACGATGCCCACCACTGGATACTCCTGAAATATTCTCTTGATCTCCTCAACCGTCTCAACCTTCCACTGGGGAACCTTACCCCTGACCGCTGACATTTCAGATCACCCTCACTGCCGGTCCCATAGTGGTTTTAACATACACGGACTTTACCACCTGCTGGGCATTATCGTACTTGTTCTCAACAACCTTGAGAATCTCCATAGCGTTCTCTGCCAGATCTGATGGATTCATGTCCCTCGCGCCAATAGGAGCGTGGAACGTGAGCTTGTCTCTCGTCCTTATTCTCACGGAATTTCTCAGCCTCTGAATGAAGGGAGTGGGATCCGCACCCGGAGGAATGGGCTGAGGCATCTTACCCCTCGGTCCTAGCACCGGACCGAGTTTCTTACCGATTTCCGGCATCAGCGGTGCTTCAGCTATGAAAAAGTCCATTCTGTTTGCGAGCTTCCTCGCCTCCCTCTTGTTCTTTGCCAGATCGTCGATTTCCTCCGGTGATATTACCACGTCAGCATTGGCCTCCTTCGCTTTAAGGGCAGTCTCACCTCTCGCAAACACGCCGACTTTTCTCGGCTTTCCGAGACCCTTGGGCAAAAGGACAACCTGGTCAATCCTGTTTTCCGGTTTTTTCATATCGAGGTTCCTCAGGTTCACCGCAATCTCGACAGACTCCCTGAACTTCCTCGGTTTCGCTCCGTTAATTGCCTCAGCAATTTTCTCTTCCAGCACACCCTTATCCACCAGCATTCCATCACCCCGTAGTGCTGCGGCAGACGCCTCCTACGGGCGCAGCCTGCAAAGTATGAAGCTTGAGTTAAAAAGAGGATTTAAAATTTTTTCTACCCCTGCCCAATAATTATAGCAGTATATGAATATTAAATTAGATAAAGCCTGCCGCAAAAATACACAGAATTTGCAGAATTGTTCAAAAATGGCCTGAAATCTCCTGAATAAACTCAAAGAAAACGATAGTTTCCGTTTCATTTCAGAAATAAAGTGACGATTTCAATACGTTCTGCGAAAACTTTAAAAATCACGAGATATTACCAGAAATTCAGTTCCAAAACAGGTATTAAGCTGATATAATATTGAGATTTCAATCCTGAGGGGTGGAAAAAAATGGCAGAAAACAGATCAGGTGATGAAGATGATCGTAGGAAAGCATATTATCGCGGAACTGTATGGAGTTCCAAAGGAGCTGATTTCCTATGAGAGGGAGGTAAGGGAGATAGTAGAGAGCGTCGTCGAGGAGGCCGGGCTGACAAAGGTCAGTTCTCACTACAAGCAGTTCGAGCCACACGGAGTCACAGGAGTTGTTCTGATAGCTGAAAGCCACATCTCTCTGCACACATGGCCGGAGTACGGGCTTGTAAACCTCGACATCTTCACGTGCGGGGATACGAGAAAAACCGACAAGGCCTTTGAGCTTTTCTTAGAGAAGTTCAGACCCGAATCATACAGACACTATGTTCTCGACAGGGGTTAGAACATGATGAGGAGAATACGGAACCAGATTTTTCAGACGCTGTCGTCAGGGCCGGTTTCAGTATACAGGCTGATAGACAGCCAGGATGCAAGCCTTCCCGAGTTCTTTGAGCTAATAGGAGAGCTGGAGAGAGACGGATTGATAGTAATCGAAAACGGGAAGGTCACACTTACAGAGGACGGAAAGAGGCACATCTCAGAACTCGGTGCAGTTAACATCGACGTCAGGTGCAAGAGCTGCGACGGTACGGGTTACGAAATAGCCAAGGACTTCGAGGAGATTCTCAAAAAGTACAGAGAGATAGCAAAGGACAGACCGGAGACCTCAGAAGTGTTCGACCAGGGGTTCATAAGCCCCGAAGGAGTAATAAAAAGGGTCGAGTTCATTTATGAGAGGGGCGACTTGCTCAACGCCGAGATGTTCGTTGTGGGAGATGACGATCTCCTCAGCATAGCATCGGCACTGACAGAAATGCCCAAGAGGGTGAGCGTTATTGATGCCGACGAAAGGCTGATAGACTTCATAAACAGGGTCGCTGACGAGTACGGTCTGCCCGTAAAGGCAGAGGTATGTGACGTTCAGGAAGAACTGCCAGACAAATTAAGAGAGAAGTTTGACCTCTTCGTAACAGACCCTGTGGAAACAATCCCGGGACTCAAGCTGTTCCTCAGCAGAGGAGTTTCCGCCCTAAAAGGAGAGGGGTGTGCGGGGTACTTTGGGATAACCACTCTCGAGGCTTCGAGGAAGAAGTGGTACGAAATCCAGAAAATGATTCTGGAGATGGGTTTCGTAATAACCGACCTGAGGAGAAAGTTCAACGTGTATCCAGAAGATGAGAAGAATTTCTTCAGGTTTCAGGAAAAGCTCCCCGTGGTGCAGAAGTTCGGAGCGAAAATTGACTACAACTTCTACACGTCCACACTTTACAGGATTGAAGCAATAAGAAAACCAGAGCCAATAGTAAAGGGTAGAATGATCATAAACGAGGCAGTATACAAGGACTCCGAGAGCTGGGCAACACCCTACTGAAATTTTTCTATTTTGGAAAACTATATTTATTTCTTCCCCGAAATTAACCCGCTGAGGGGATATGCGTGGAGCCAATAGGGGAGGGTACCTTCAAAACTTCGCTGAAAAACGCCTGGAAAATCACCCTCCCCGCGCTCCTCATCAGCCTCGGTTTTAACTTCGTTTCCGGAACATTTCTCGGCAAGTACTTCGACAAGCTGATGATCTCCTACCCCGTCCTACTCGTCGTACTTCCAGGTCTGATGGGTCTGAGGGGCAACATATTCGGCTCCCTCGCATCTCGCTTCACAACTGCACTCTACCTCGGAGAGATTCAGGCAAGTCTCAGGGAGAGAAGGGTTGGAGAGAACATATA
>NZ_JBPLZQ010000001.1:0-11462 GCF_054018175.1 Geoglobus sp. | reverse complement strand
TGCAGTGTAGAGAACTCCCGTGGCAAATCTGTCCATCGCGAGGTTCACCGCTTCCTCAAAGCTGCCTGCTGGCTCAACGTCGTGTACGCTCTCCCTTAACACGTCCCAGGTGTCATTGAAGCTCACACATGGTTTGAGTATCTCCAGAAAGGAGAAACCTCTGTGGACTATCGCACCGTACATCAGATCCTCAAGCTGCCTGATGTTGCCTGCAAAGCCTCTCGCCACGAACGTGGCTCCGGAAACTATTGCAAGAAGGCACGGATTTACCGGATCCTCTACAGTTCCGCTGGGAGTGGTCCTCGTTCTCCTCCCTCTCGGAGTGGTGGCGGTAAACTGCCCGGTGGTGAGGCCAAAAACCTCGTTATTGTGCAGAAACAGGGCAACGTCGGTATTTCTCTTGGCGGCGTGGATGAAGTGTTCCATCCCCTCGCTTAGTGCATCTCCATCCCCCGAAAAACCAACAGGGTACAGCCCGGGATTTGCCAGTTTAATGCCGGTGAGAACGGGAAGAACTCTCCCGTGGATCGTGTGAAAACTCGGCTGATCAATGTAGTCGGGAAGCTTTCCGTGACACCCAATTCCAGCAACGACAACGATCCTTCCCCTCTCCACACCCTCGTTCTCAAGTCTTTTTATTACGTTTCTGAACGCCTTCAGTATCCCGAAGTTGCCGCAGCCAAGACACCACTCAATCTCCTTCAGGTTACCGCTCATCCGAGCACCTCCCTGAGCTCTTCTGGCGTGAAAGGTCTTCCGTCCCACTTCAGAACGCTTTCGACACTCACCCCACGACCTTTGAGGAGTTTCGCGAGCTGGCCCGTGTAGTTGCACTCTATAACTGTGGCGTGGTCGATATCGGGCAGAATGAGGGGCCTCAGATACCTCAGAACGACGAGCCTGTATCCGAGCTCCTCTGCCACCTCGTATGCGGCTCCAAAAGTGGATCCCCAGGTCACGATAACGTCTCTGCCACTGAAGAACTCGGCAAAAGCTCTGTCTTTGATCTCGTTTGCGATTCTTCTCTCCTTCTTCATCCTCTTTTCGTGCATTTTAGTCCTCACCTCTGCATCGTCAGTGGTTATTCCATACTCGTCGTGCTCGTTTGAATTGAACTTGACGATTGCAGGTGGAACGGCATACCTCGAAACACCGCTTTCGGTAATTTCGTACCTTCTGAAGACTTCCTCGCTGCTGTCAATGACCTCCACACTCTCGGGAGATGCGGATGCTGGCTCGATATCTGCGGTTTCCGAACTCTCGACAAGGTGTTTGTCGGTCAGCAGGATCGCGGGAATCTGGTACTTCCAGGCGAGATTCATGAGCTCGGCCGAGAGGGGGTATGCATCCTCAACGCAGTAGGGGCTCGCAACCACCAGCGGAAACTCTCCGTGAGAAGGGTTCAGCACGAATTCCAGGTCTTCCTGACCGTGAAAGGTTGCCATTCCGGTAGAAGGGCCGGACCTCTGAGCCTCGACAACCAGAAGCGGGACTTCGGCCATCGCAGCAAGACCCACGGATTCACACATGAGCCCGAACCCGCCACCGCTTGTACCCGTTGCACTCCTCTTACCTGCAAACGCACTGCCTATGGCCATGCAGACCGCCGCAATCTCGCTCTCCGGCTGGTACGTAATAACCCCGTCCCTCTTAACCAAGTAATGAAGGATCGGTGACGCCGGCGTCATGGGATAGGCGTAGTAGCAATCGAGCCCTGCAGAGAGCATCCCCTCGGCTATCGCCACCCCGCCGGAGACGATCTCCTTCCTCTCTCCCGCACTCTCGACCACTATTTCAGGCTCGTAGTTTTCAAGGTAGTAGTCGTAGGCCTTTCTCGATATAGATATGTCAGCATCCGCCCTTTTTCCAAACGCTTCCCGAAAAACCTTTTCGAGGACCTCAAATTCGACGGAGAAGTAAGCGGTCAGTGCACCGAGGGATGCTGCGTTCCTGAATAACGCGGGCATTCCCGACTCCCTGACGATCTCGGTCATGGGAACTCCCAGGGCATCCGCATCACCACAGGAAAACTTGGTGTCGTGTATGATACCTCCCCTGACGAATTCCCTGTGCATCCTGTAAACGTAGTCCTCGAGACAGACCAGGAGGTCGTAATACCTTCTGTGAGCGTGCACCCTCCTGTCAGATACCCTGACAACGCTTGCGTTGTGACCTCCCCTGATTCTGGACTGGTACTCCTGGTAAACAAACACGAAGTATCCGAGTTCAGAAAACAGCCTTGCACAGAGCTCCCCGGCTTCTTTTCCACCGTCAACGGCTGCTCCAGTAATGCAGATGTTGATGTCCATCAGCTAACACAGTAGAAATTCCAAATATATTGTTTTCCATCCAAATGGGGCCCGTGGGAATTCTATCTGTCCTGCTCCGTCAGAACGTTTTCAACGATCCGCTTGCCGGCCACCACCTCATCGACGCTGTGGATGACTCCACCAAGGCTCTCTATGGTCCTTTTTATCTCGTCAAAGTCCATCTCGTCACCCACTATCGTGATCTTTACGTTCTCGGTGTTCTGGTCTATCTCGTACAGGCTCAGGTTTACACCGTCGACGAACTCGAGCTCGCTGAGTATCTTCGCCAGCAGCAGGTTGCTGGGCTCATGGGGCTTCAGAACGTCCAGAACGAGTCTTCTGATTCCCGCCACAGAAAACATTAATATCTGCTTTATTTAACTCTTTTGTATGATTGACCTGCACATCCACTCAGTCTTCAGTGACGGAGAGCTGATACCGTCAGAAATAGCGAGAAGGCTGGCGGAAATTAACTATACCGCATTTGCAATAACCGATCACGTCGATTTCACCAACATGGAGCATACAATCTCCTCTCTCCAGAAAATCCAGGAGTATGCCGACGACTACGAACTCGAAATGCTGGTGGGCGTTGAGATAACCCACGTGCCCCCAGCCATAATCGGTAAAGCTGTCAGAATGGCCAGAAAGCTTGGTGCAGAGGTGGTCATTGTCCACGGAGAAACAGTTGTTGAGCCGGTCAGGAAGGGGACGAACTTCAGTGCCGTAAACGAGGAAATAGACATTCTCGCACATCCTGGGCTTGTAGACGAGAGGACTGCAGAAGTCGCTGCAGATAACGGAGTTTATTTCGAAATAACGTCGAGAAGAGGACACTCTCTCACAAACGGACACGTAGCGAGGATTGCAGAAAAGTACGGCGTTGAGCTTGTCATCAACACCGATTCTCACTCGCCTTCGGACTTCATAACCAGGGATCAGGCTGAACTCGTTCTAAGAGGGGCAGGCGTCCAGGATGTTGATAGAGTATTCAGGAACTCCTCAAGGATAGTGCGCCTCCAGAAGTGATATCACCTCTCTGTTTTTGCTGACATAGTTCTTTATCATGTTCACGGTCATGTAGTCCACGAGATACAGAAGCTTCTCCTTGGCCTCCGAGCTCGGGAAGGACTCAAGAGCTCTCTTGCTCTTTTCGGTGAACTTCTTTATAAGCTCGAGCACTCTGTTAACCGAGTCTCTGAATCCAAGCGTTCGTTCGAGGAGCAGCGGGAGGGTCATCGATTCAAACTCGCTTTTCTTGTCCTCGAACATCTCGAGATACTCGAGCAGGTCATCCACAAGCTGGTAAGCTATGCCGAGGTTAAAGCCGTACTGGTACATCCTCTCCGCCCTCTCGATGTCTCCAGAGATGTACTTGTATGCGTTTTTGGCAGAGTACGCAAAGAGCGACGCGGTTTTCAGCTCGATACACCTGAAGTAGTCGTCCTCTTCAAATTCGTCAGTTATGCTGTAAACGTCCAGGATTTCCCCCTCGCTCATCATCATTCCGGTCCTCGCAAAGTTCCTCACCACTTCCGGACCGTATTTGGAAGTAAGCTCGACTGACTTGGATATTAGCCAGTCTCCAACGAGCATTGCCAGTGAAGGGTCATACTTCACGTTCAGAGTTTCAACATTCCTCCTCACCACACCCCTGTCTATGATATCGTCATGCGCAAGGCTTGCAGTGTGGATCAGTTCAACAGCCATCGCCATGTCGAGGACAGTTCTGTAATCTCCACCGGCGAGTTTCCCGCTGAGAAGGACGATGATAGGTCGGGTTCTCTTTCCACCGGCCTTTATGAGGTGCTGAAGAGCCTTCTTTACCTTCGGCAGAGTATCGGCCCGGTTAACGAGATCCTGAAGGGAATCGTTTACAATCCTGTATTCTTCCCAGCTCTCAATCATCTCACAATACCTCTTTAATTTCATTTTAAATAAATTACTCACCGCAGAGTGTCGAGCAGGTACGCGTAAATCAGGGGGAGGGCGATGGTGGCGTCGCTGTAAACCGTAACGGCTTTTGCCCCCTCCTTGAGCTTGCACCAGCTTTTTGCCTCGTCGAGAGTAGCTCCGCTGAGACCTCCCCACTGGGGCGAGTCAGTTGTTACCTGCACTGCAAAATCAAACCCGTTGGCGAGAAGCATTGCCTGAAGGGTGAAGTTCTTGGGAACCCCACCTCCAACTATCACCGCCCCCATTGGCCTTTCCTGAAAGCACAGGTCAATCATCCTCTCAACATCCTTTATGGGGTTGTACCTGAGCTTCCTTCCGTAGATGTAGATGTGAAGGCCGAGAATCGAGTCGTGAAGGGTTGGGCAGAAAACCGGGATCCCTGACTCATACGCAACTCTCAGAAATGAGTCTCTCGGCAGGTGACTGCCAATCTCCCAAAGAATCTCATAACTCGTAAACTCCCCCTCCATTCCCTGAAGGATCTCCGACACGAATTCCTCGACACCCTCGAAAGCCGAGTTCTCAATGAACACATCATGTATCCTGTTCACGCTCTTCCTGCTCAGCTCAACGTCATCAACCTCATCACTCCCCTTCATGTGCCTGAATCCGAGAGACTCCGCGATTTCGTGAGTGACGTTTGCGCCCGTGGTTACGAGGGAGCTCGCAAAACCGTTTTCCAGGATACCCCTCACTATGCCCCTCATTCCCGCAGGCACCATCGCACCTGCCATCGTGAAAAATATGTATGAGCTTTTCTCGACCATCTCCCTGTATATCTCCGCAGCCTCTCCGAGCCGTCTTGCGTTGAACGCTGAGTCCTTCAGCAGGGCCACGAGGTCAGAGGCCCTGATGCCTTTCGAGATGTTCACTTCCCTGATCATCCCTTAGCAACTCCCAAGGGTCTCAGCCTCGCTACAATTTTCGAAATGCCGGCCTTGTCCACAACATCAACGACGTCGTCGCTCCTCTTGTAGGCCTGCGGAGCCTCCTCCGCGAGAAGTGCTCCGTGAGTTGCTCTGACGTATATGCCGTCCCTCATCAGCTCAGCCTTGATCCTGTCACCCCTCAGCCTCCTTTTCGCTGCAGCCCTGCTCATCACCCTCCCGCTTCCGTGGCAGGTCGAGCCGAAGGTCTCCTGCATCGCCTTTTCCGTACCCACGAGGACGTAGCTCGGGGTCCCCATGCTTCCTGGAATTATCACCGGCTGCCCGACATCCCTGTACCTCTGTGGAATCTCCCTGCTTCCCGGTCCAAAGGCTCTCGTCGCACCTTTTCTGTGAACAACGACCCTTATCCGCTCCCCATCGACCATGTGGGTCTCAAACTTGGCTATGTTGTGAGCGACATCGTACACGAGATTCATCGCGAGATCCTCCTCACCCATCCCGAAGACCTTCTGGAATGTCTCTCTCACCCAGTGAGTTATTATCTGCCTGTTGGTCCAGGCAAAGTTTGCTGACGAGGCCATACCTGCAAAGTAATCCTGTCCCTCCTTGCTGTTTATGGGCGCACAAGCCAGCTGCCTGTCGGGAAGCCTTATCCTGTACTTTCTGACTGCCTTGTCAAGCACGCTCAGGAAGTCGGTACACACCTGATGTCCGAGCCCCCTGCTTCCCGTGTGAATCATGACCGTGACCATTCCCTCTTCAAGCCCAAAAGCCTTTGCGACGTCCTCGTCGTAAACCTTGTCAACGTACTGGACCTCAAGGAAGTGGTTTCCGCTGCCAAGCGTTCCGAGCTGTCCCCTTCCCCTGTCCCTCGCTCTCTTGCTCACAACCTCCGGCCTCGCACCTTCAAGGGCTCCGTTCTCCTCGCACCTGTCAGCGTCGTCATCGTAACCGTAACCGTTCTCAGTGGCCCACCTCACACCCTCCACGAATATCTCGTCGAGCTCCCTGTCCGTAACTCTCAGCTTTCCCTCGCTGCCAACTCCAGACGGGACGGCAACGAAAAGCTCGTCAATGAGCGTTTTTATTTTCGGCTTCACCTCTTCAACCCTGAGAGAAGTCGTGAGCAGCCTGACGCCGCAGTTTATATCAAACCCCACACCACCCGGGCTGACGACACCCTCTTCGGCATCAAAAGCGGCAACACCACCAATGGGGAAACCATACCCGACGTGAACATCGGGCATAACGAGGGACGCCCTCTGAATGCCCGGCATCGTTGCCACGTTTGCCGCCTGTTCAACTGCATCCCTTTCGAGGATATTCATCAGCTTTCTGTTGATGTAAAAGTACGCGGGCACCCTCATACCTGACTTGTACGACTTGGGCAGCTCCCACTTGTAATCCGTAATCTTCCTGAGAACGTTCTCCATGGTCAGAATTGCCTGCAGGCTGTATTAATTTCTTATGCTGGTCTGCTCAAAACCATGCCTGACATCTGTCTTCCAACATGAAACAGAGAGTGTTAGCGCGAAGCGCGCGTTATCGTCAAAATTATGTTAAAAACAAAGTCAGACGTTCAGGGCTCAGCCTTTTCCTTGGGTATCGCATTCCTTATTTCCTCGAGCAGCTCGTCGTCACTTTTGCCCTCGGGGTCTATGTTGAGGGCCCTCGCCATTTCCTCGAGCTTCTTCCTCTTGTCCTCCGCCCTGTCGTCGTACTTGCCCTCTCTGAGGTTCCTCTCGAACTCCCTCAGCTCGAGTTCTGCCTCTCTCTGAGCCTTCCTGAACTCCCCGGTTGCCTTACCCATACTTCTCGCAAGTTCCGGAAGCTTGTTTGCGCCGAACAGCAGTACGGCAATCAGCAGGATCAGCAACAGCTCGTTTGGCCCGAGACCTCCTATCATTCTTTCACCCCTCGGTTTTTAACAAGGTCATCCGGCTGATTATTTATACCTTTAGGTTCGTCCTCCAGCCCCACACTCCTTTTGGCAGATTCAATAATTGACTTTTCCCGGATCTCCTCGACCTTCTTCAATATGTTGTCGTCGGGAGGGCTTATTCCGTACATTATCTCCAGCTCAAGTCTTCTCCGTGCTACCTTGTACTCCCCGTAAAGCTTACCGAGCTTCCTCGCCACATCGACAAGATTGTCAGGGCCCAGCAGGATCAGTGCGAGCAGAAGCACGAGCCCGAATTCACCCCAGCCAAACATTCGAAACGTTTAAAGCGTGAAGAAATATAAATCTTTCACCTATTCTGAGTTAAACCTCTTCTGAAGGGATTTGAGCGTAAGCCAGTACTCCTCCACGTCCCTCTCGATCGTCCGAATCTCGTCTTCACTCAGCTCTGCAAACCTCCCCTGTATCTTCAGGTATTCCGCGATGCTTCCCCTGCTGGCGTAGCTTCTCTCGCTTATCTCGGATATCCTCAGCTTCCCGTCGAACTCCCACAGAACCCACGCGAGGCTTTCCACGGCCATTCTCGCCACATCCACAGTCAGGCTGCTGTCGAACCTCCAACCCGGTGGACACGGTGCGTGAACGTGAACGAACCTGAATCCGTCAAGTTGAGAGGCTCTCCTGAACTTCCTCCTGAGGTCCCTCATGTACCCCACGCTCGCGGTGGCGGCATACGGAATACGGTGCATCAGCATCAGCAAACCCAGATCCCTTCTCGGCACCTCCTTGCCGCCGGGAGTTGTTGTCGTCTTCGCCCATCGAGGCGTTGACAGGCTCGACTGGGTGCCGGTGTTCATGTACGCCTCGTTGTCCACCACGACCACCATGATGTCGTCGTTTCTCGCTGCGGAGGCGCTCAGAGTTGAAAATCCAATGTCGGCGGCACCGTCCCCCATCCAGGCCACAACGTTTCCCGGTATGCCCCTCCTCCTGTAAGCCTCGCTCAGACCGCATGCCACAGCTGTTGTCGAGGCAAATGGAACATGGACGACGGGGCATTTCAGGGCGTGATTCGGGTGCATCCCTGCAATGACTGTCGAGCATCCAGCAGGAATGACGAGGACCGGGTTTTCGATCTCCTCTACAGCTCTGAAAGCGAGTGAAATCGGACAGCCGTGACAGCTCGCGTTTCCAGGAAGGATCATGGGTACCACACCACTCCGTCCAGCTTTCCATCAACAAACTTCCTGATGAGCCTCACAAAATCCTCGCTCGTGAGCTCTATCCCTCCGAGACCCGCTATGACATTCGACCTCACGCTCCTGACGCTTGACACCTCAAGGCCAATGATGCCCCTGTTTCCGGTGGACGCCCTGTCGAAAACAATGAACTCGCCGTCAAACTCTGCCAAGTCGTCGTAGGGAAAGGGGCGTATGTATCTTAGCTTTATCAGACCTACATTCACTCCCTCTCTTCTGAGGTCATCAACAGCCTCCTTCGCGTCTCCTGCCCACGCACCGGTCAGCAGGACGATGTAGTCTGCACCGTCGGTCCTGTACTCCTCATAAAGACCATACTCTTCAGGATACTCTCTCCCCACCTTCTCGATGACCTTCCTCGAGTTTTCGAGGTCGATCATGAGGTCCTTCCTCGCGTAGTGCCTCGCAGAGGTTGTGACCGCATTCATCCCCACCACGAAATCCGGAGTTATGCTGTACTCCTGCCTCCTCTCGGGGACCTCGATTTCCCTTACTACGACCGGCTCCACCGCATGGCTCACCTGAAAGGCATCGTATCCCACCGCATACGGGATGCTGACCTCCTCGCTTATCATGAACCCCTGCACCGTGAGGTCAAATGCTTCCTGCGCGTTCTCAGCCATCGCGATTATCCAGCCCGCATCCCTCAGGAGCATGACGTCAGAATGGTCCGCATGTATGTTCCAGGGCGCCCCTATGGACCTCGTAGGAACCGCCATCACGAGTGGTAGCCTCGATCCCGCCACCCACCAGCACATCTCGTACATGTAAGCGAGACCGTGGCTCGAAGTGGCGGTAAACGCCCTCACACCACCGGTAATTGCTCCAAAGACGACGGCCATTGCAGAGTGCTCTGACTCCACATTAACGATTTTTGCGTCGAGCTCTCCCTTCCCCACCATCTCCGAAAGCCGCTCCACTACCGGTGTCTGAGGAGTTATGGGATAGGCAGCAATAACGTCTGGTTTTGCGATCTTAACAGCCTCTGCAACGGCGTAGTTTCCGGTTAAGAGCTTTACCTTTCCCTTTCCATCACTATCGCTCCGGTAACGCACACCCTGCTGCATACTCCACAACCCTTGCAGTATTCGTAGTCTATAACCACCCGATCCCCAACCGACACAACACCCTCGGGGCAGTACTCGTAACAGCTCATACAGAGCACGCAGAGATCCTGCTTTACGACGGGTCTGAAGACCCTCCACTCTCCGGTTTTACCCGCAGATCCCTCAGTGGGTTCTGAAATGAGAACGTCGAGCCTCATTTTACCATCCCGTAAGCCATTTTCGCAGCCTCAATGTTGTCCTCAACCCTGACTCCAACCTCCTCGGCTATTGCATCCTCGAGGCTCGAGATCTTGAAACCGAGATGCTTTGCGACCGCCCCGCTCATTGCCGTGTTCACCACAGGCCACCCGGACACAATCAGGCCGAGCTTAACGGCAATGGTGTTTGCATCTATGACGATGTCACCACCCTCTCCATTCGGGGAGTTGACTATCTTTGTCGCGCTGTCTGCGCTAACGTTCAGGGAGGTGTCGAAAATGACGGCGATGTCCGGTCTGACGATTCTCGACCTCCTCCTGATCCGCGTTTCGGATATCCTGAGGTAAGCCTGAACTCCCGCTCCCCTCCTCTCAGCTCCGAACTGGGGCATCGCCTGAGAGTGAAAACCCTCGATCAGCGCGGCTCTGGCGAGGATCCTTGCGGAGGTTATACCACCCTGCCCGCCCCTGCAGTATATGACGATCTCCCTCATCCACGCTGAGGTCACGTGCTGGGTATATAAAATATGCCAATCTCACACACACTGTCATGCTCGATTCATCCCGTCAAAATTATTTTAAACCTGCACAATATACTTTCACACGGATAATGAAACTGATTGTTGTCATTGACAGGGACGACGACCTCGGAAGGAAGGCTGGTGTCAGTTCTCCGGTTATCGGTAGGAGAGAGTGCCTTGAGGCTGCTCAGAGACTTGGTATGGCCGATCCCGAGGACAGCGACCTCAACACAATTTTTGGGGCGCTCAAAATCTACGACGAGCTGAAGAGCAGGGGAGAGGATGTCGAGGTCGTCATAGTCGCCGGGGACGAGAACGTCGGAGTGATCTCGGACTCTAAGATAGCAGAACAGATGGATTTTCTCCAGAGAACGACCAACGCAAACAGTGTGATTCTCGTGACCGACGGAAGTGAAGACGAATTCGTGATACCGATTATCTCGTCGAGGTTCAGAATCGACGGGATAACCAGGATCATCGTGAAACAGAGCAAGACCATAGAGAGCACGTACTACCTCTTCAAGAAAATGTTCGAAGACCCGAAGATCGCAAAGTCCACTTTTGTACCCGCGGGCACAATACTGCTAATATTCTCCATTTTCATGCTCCTCGGCCTCACAGAGGTCGGTTACGGCACTGTCATACTCTTCGCCGGAGTGTATCTCCTCCTGAAGGCCTACGGGATGGATGATGCTATAGAGGAGTACTTCTCGAGCATAAAGAAATCTCTGCTCGAAGGCAGATTCTCATTCATCACGTACCTCGTTTCTCTGATTCTCGTGATAGTTGGAACAATACAGGGGATCAACAGCTTCTGGAAGCTCCTGAACCAGCCCGTTGCCGTGGGAGCGATATTCCTGATTACGTCTTTTGTTTACGGCAGTCTGTGGTGGTTCGTTTCCGCTGGGATAAGCATAATAATCGGAAAGATCCTCGACGCGTTCATAGAGAGGAAGCCGATGGCGAGGTACATTTCAATGATATTTCTCCTGATTGCCGCCGGACTGATAATATGGGGCGGGTCAGTTTACATAATCTCATCAACGGAGGTGTACTCGCATCTGAGAGAGGACGCGATGTACTACTTCCTGATGGCAGTTTTTGGCGGATTTCTATCGGGCCTCATTGGAGTTGTCCCGCTCAGGTACTTCAGAATCAAGGAGGCCTAACTCCCTCCTGAGTTCACACGCCTGACAGACTGTTTTTGGCGTTGGCTCGCCGCAGATTTCACAGCTGTTCAGGTCTATCTGGGGGAACATTTCCCTGAGGCACGGGAGGAGTGTCTAGAAGCTCCTAATAACGGAGAACTTTCTTCCCGGGTACCTGTTCTCAAATTCGTACAGAAAGTCCCTCACGATTGCCC